>NZ_VMMI01000037.1:0-19238 GCF_013277125.1 Streptococcus sp. 4094
CATATTAGACGAAAGGCAGTTTGAGGGAGAGGATAGGACTATCGGGATACTCAATGAAAATCAAAGAGCAAACTAGGAAGCGAGAAGTAGGTTGCTCAAAGCACTGCTGGGAGGTTGTAGAGAGAACTGAAGAAGTCAGTAACATATATACGGTAAGGCGACGCTGAAGGGGTTTGAAGAGATTTTCGAAGAGTATTCATTTTTGTCTTTTACTTATTATACCATATTTACATAAAAAAACGAACATTCTTATCCTAAAAAATGCTCATTTTTCTTAAATTGTTAATCTAAATCTGGTTTATAGAAAGAACGATTATCCATAGCGAAGATTTTATTGGTCATCTCTCCTTTATCCACCAAAGCCAGAGCTGTTGACATCATCATCATGCTGGCATCCAGATTGTCAATCATATGGATAATCTCTGCCTCCATAATGCGTGGACGGACTGGACTTCCATACTCAAGTAAGCCGTGGTGACTGAGGATGACATGACGAAGCAGAACGACTTCTTCCTTGGTATCATCGATACCGAGTTCCATAACTGTTTTAGTAATTTCGCTATCAATCAAAGCAATATGCCCAAGGAGATTACCTCGCACTGTATACTCAGTCTGATCTGGTCCCGTCAACTCGATAACTTTGGCCAAGTCATGCAGCATAATCCCCGCATAGAGCAGGCTCTTATTGAGCTGAGGATAGATTTCGCTAATGGCATCGGCCAGGCGCACCATGGTTGCCGTATGATAAGCCAAACCCGTTTCAAAGGCATGGTGGTTGGTCTTGGCAGCTGGATAAGAGTAAAATTCCTTATCATACTTGGTATAGAGCTTTCGGACAATTCGTTGCCAAACAGGATTTTCAATTTTAAAAATCATTTGCGACATGTAGTCACGGATTTCCTTGACATCAACTGGCGACTTGACCTTGAAATCAGCTGGGTCATTGGGTTCACCAGGTTGAGGCAGGCGAAGGGTAATTTGATTGACTTGAGGGGTGTTGTTATAAACTTCTCGGCGTCCTTTCATGTGGACAACCTTACCTGCGGTAAAGGCCTCAACGTTATGAGGTTGGGCATCCCAGAGTTTCCCTTCAATCTCACCACTATCATCTTGGAAGGTAAAGGCTAGGTAGTTTTTCCCAGCTCGAGTTTGCCTCAGGTCAGCTGACTTGATTAGGTAAAAGCCTTCAAATAGCTCATCTTTTTTCATGTGACTAATCTTCATATTCTTCCTCATTTTCTTGGAAATGGAGTAGATCAAGCGCAGGCTCACCTTCTGACAACTCAATGTGACGGAGCGTCCGCTCGATAGCTGTGGTACGACGATTTAATAATTCATCAATATTGCCAGAGGCATGTTGGAGATGTTTTTGTGCCTTAACCAGAATGCCACCAAACTTGCCAAACTCGGTCTTAACGCTAGCAAGGGTCTTACTGATATGGTCGGCACTCTTTTGGATATTAAGGGTCTTGAAACCAACTGATAGGGAATTGAGCAGAGCTGACAGGGTACTTGGTCCTGCAACGATAATCTGCTCCTCCCGCCTCAAATCATCAAAGAAGACCGGATTGCGGACAATTTCTGAGTAGAGACCTTCTGTCGGAACAAACAAAACTCCAAAATTGGTAGTCCGAGGCAGTGCTATGTACTTGCTCTTGATATCCTTGGCAAAGCGCTTGACACTTGCTAGGAGTGACTTGCGACAGCGTTCAATCTCATCCTTGTCCCCTGCCTCATAGGCTTCTTCTAGGCGATAATAATCAGCCAGTGGAAACTTAGAGTCAATTGGTAGATAGACGTATTCCTGGTCGCCTTGTCCAGGTAACTTGATGGCATACTCCACTCGTTCACTGGAGTTTTCAACCGTTGCGTATTCTCGTTCATACTGGGCAGGGGTCATGATGTCTTCAATAATTTGTCCCAGTTGCAATTCACCCAGAATCCCTCGCGTCTTAGTTCCAGAGAGAACCTTGTTGAGGGCTCCGACATCGCGGGCAACTGTCTGCATTTCTCCAAGGCCACGATTGACCGACTCTAGTTGTTTGGAAACTGTCTCAAAGGAAGCTTGCAAGCGTGTCTGTAAGGTCTTTTCTAACTTTTCCTCGACCGTTTGGCGCATTTGTTCTAGACGTTGCTCATTGGATTCCTGTAAGGCTTGGAGACGTTGGTCGGTCTTATCTCTAGTTTGCAAGAGATTATCTGTCATTTCTTGACGGACTTGCGTCAAGCCTTGGTGCAATTCCATTCGCACTTCTTGCAAACGGTCGCTGACAGCCACTTCCAAATCTTTTTGGTCCAACTGACTAGCTTGTCTGGCTTGTTCAAAACGGTAATCCAACTGGTCTGACAAGTGATCTGCCTGATCCTCCAAGCTCTTACTGAGATGTTTTTCCTGCTTATCCTGCCTTTGCCAAATGAGAAAAAGTCCAGCTAGGTTGGTAATCAATAATAGAACTAATAAACTTCCCATCCTACCTCCTGTCCTTACTATGCAGCACGACCACATAGCCATCTGGGCAAGTCACTGACACTTCCCTATCTATATATTCGTTAGAAGCGTACACTTTTTTAAAGAAAAAATTTTCCTCTGTCAACTCATACTTGGCACCAAGAATGGTCAGTTGGCTATCCCGAACTGGCATAAAGGCTAGGTATTCATAGTCTGAACGGGGTTCTAGCTGACTGGTCCCTTCTGGACAATAGGCAATCAAGTTTTGCCCATCTTCAATCGCTATCTGGCGCATATAGGGTGCCAACTTGGGGTTGCTAGGAAGAAAAACATTGGCCAGCATATGGTCAATACGACCACCCAAAGCACCGAAAATAGTGACCTGAGCCTGAGGATTTTTCTCAAAGATAGTCAAGAGAGCCAATTCCAAATCGGTATCATCTTTTTCTGGTCGGGCTTGAACAAAATGCTGGGCACGTTTTTGAATCAACTGACGCTCTTCTGCAGTGACAGAATCAAAATCTCCAACCGCTAGAGCGAGAGGAAAGTTTTCTTCCAAGACCCAGAGCGAGCCTCGATCCACACCGACAAAGCAATCAAAGTCTGTCCGGTAGTGACCGCGGTCTCCGCCTGCAAAAACTGCAACCCTAGTCCAATTGTTTTCTGAGAGTTTGTACTCGCTCATTGACTTCTCCCTTAAAGACATAGGAACCTGCTACAAAAACGGTCGCACCAGCTTCTTTGGCTTGAGCAATAGTTTGGTCATCAATCCCACCATCCACTTCGACTTCAAAGTTCAAACCTTTTTCATCACGAAGGGCAACCAGCTCACGGACCTTATCCATGGTCTCTGGTAGAAAGGCTTGTCCACCGAAGCCAGGGTTCACTGTCATGACTAAGACTTGGTCAACTAGATGAAGGACGTGCTTAATGGCTTCAACAGGCGTACCAGGGTTGATGACAACCGAAGGTTTGACACCAAGAGAACGAATTTTTTGGAGGGCACCATGAATATGAGGCGTTGCTTCTACATGGATGCTGATGATATCGGCACCTGCACGAGCAAAGTCTTCTAAATGATGCTCTGGATTCGCCACCATCAAGTGGCAGTCAAAGACCATCTTGCTATGAGGACGAAGGCTCTCGACCACACCCGCACCAAAGCTGATTTGTGGCACAAAGTGCCCATCCATGATATCGATATGGGCATATTCTGCCCCAGTTGCTTCTAGACGTTTGATTTCACGTTCAAAGTTGGCATAATCTGCTGCCAGAATTGACGGAGCAATCTTGTATTGAGACATAGGTTTCTCCTTATTTTGGAATTTTTTTGCTGACTTTTTTATATGTTTCTCTGCGATTTTCAATTTCACTGAGGAATTGCAGGTAGTTTTCGAAACGGAAGGTTGCAATGATTCCTTCATCTACAGCTGGCTTGACCGCACAAGAAGGCTCATGGGTATGGGTACAAGTACGGAACTTGCAGTCTCGACTAACACTAGCAATCTCTGGAAAGGCCTGATTGAGGTCCTCCGCCGTTGATACTTCATAATCCAGTGATGAAAAACCTGGTGTGTCCGCGATTTTACCCCCATTGAGATTGTAAAAACTAACAGCTCGAGTGGTATGGCGCCCACGACCCAGACTGTCTGAGATTTCTCCTGTTTCAAGATTGAGGTCTGGTGCGATTTTATTGAGAAGAGTTGATTTCCCAACACCTGTCTGCCCCATAAAGACCGTAACCTTGCCTGTTAACAAAGGCAGGAGTTCCTCTTTACTGGTCACAAAGTCATAGCCGATGTCACCATAGGTCTGCTGGTAAAAATCCAATTCTGACCTATCTTCCAACAAATCCATTTTAGAAATATAGACGATGGGATGAATACCCTTGTGCTCCAAAAGAACTAAGAACCGATCCAGCAAATTGCTGTTAAAATCAGGTTCTTTGACGGACATGATTACTACAGCTTGGTCAATATTGACAATGGGCGGACGAACCAGACTATTTTTTCGTTCATGAATCTTAAGGATATATCCCTCAGAGTTCTCCTCCGCAGAGAAATCTACCAAATCCCCAACGTAGGGAGTATGCCCTTTTTTACGGAAATTTCCACGCGCCCGTGTTTGATAAACCTTTCCCTCACTCTCTACATAGTAGAACCCAGCCAAAGCTTTAATGATTTGTCCCTGCATCTTAGAGTCCTTGCCCTTTAAGTGCATCTGCTAGGCTGGCAAACTCTGCCAAGCTGAGAGCTTCCCCACGCACACTTGGTGACAAGCCTGCTTGGTCCAAAGCCTTGGTCAGCTTGTCCTTGACTTCTTCAGTCTTGCCAAAGTAACCTGTCAAGTTATTCCATAAGGTTTTACGGCGATGAGTGAAACTTGCCTTGGAAACCTTAAAGAAGAAGTTCTCGTCTCCCACTGCTACAGCTGGCTCTGGACGACGCACCATTTTCAAAATGGCTGAATCCACATTTGGCGCTGGCACAAAGACCGTACGAGGTACGATAAAGGCAACCTTGGCAGTCATATAATACTGAACCGCAATTGACAAGCTACCGTAAGCCTTGGTGTTAGGTTGAGCGGAAATGCGGTCAGCTACCTCTTTTTGCATCATGACGACAAACTCACTAAAAGGAATGCCACTTTCAATCAAGTGCATGAGAATAGGCGTAGTGATGTAGTAGGGTAAGTTAGCCACTACCTTGATTGGCAGGTCAGGATTTTTAAAATTTTGGATATGCTGCGCCAAATCAACCTTGAGAATGTCCTCGTTGACTACGGTCACATTGTCAAAATCACGCAAGGTATCTGCTAGGATTGGCACCAAACGATGGTCAATTTCAAAAGCCATGACCTCTGCTGCACGCTCAGCCAGAAACTCCGTCAAGGCACCAATACCTGGGCCAATTTCGATGACATTAACCTGGTCATCAATCTCAGCCGTATCCACGATTTTTTGAAGAATATTGGTATCCGTCAAGAAATTTTGCCCGAAGGACTTTTTAAAGGTAAAACCGTGACGCTCCAGCACTGCCTTGGTCACGCTATAATCTGCAATTCTCATCTATTCTCTTTTCTATTATCTGTTACTACTATTGTAACACATTCCCCTTGTATTTTGGGGGTGAAAATCATACCAAAAAACTATCTTTCCTCATGAAGAAAGATAGTCTTGGAAATCTTTAAAGGTGGACTTAGCGGTTCTCTCGAAACATACGTTCAAAAAAATCAGCTTCTTGATAACTTCGATTTTCAGGTAGGGTCAAATCTACATCCTCCTCCACATCGTCCACTGTCAATTCAACCGTTTGAGGTAAATTTTTCAAACGATAATGCTTTTGCCTTTGCCCTTCAATACTAGCAAAATCAAGCAAATAGCCATTCACTCGGATTTGAACTAAAAGAAGATGATTGGTCATGTTTTCCATGATGAGAATATCTTCTAAACCACCTCTGGCACTCGGATAATCAGATACCCTGCGAATACGAATTTTTTCACACATGAGCAAGTTCCCTCATATCAATGATTTCATCGGCCTTATTCCAGACTAGGGGATTATGGGTCGCAATGATGATCATTCGATTTTCATCTTTCAAATCCACCAAGAGATTCATAACCTCCTCTGAATTTTCAGGATCAAGAGCTGCTGTTGGTTCATCTGCCAAAATCAAGGGTGGATTTTTCAAAATAGTCTTAGCAAGGGCAACTCGTTGGGCCTCTCCCCCAGATAAAGTATAAATTTTTTGTTCTAGATCCAAATACCCTAGATTAACCTTTTCTAAAGCCTCCACTTGCCTTTCCAAACGTTCTACTTTTGAGATTTTCTGACCAACAAAGCCCAAATCCAAATTCTCTTTGATTGATTGGTTTTCTAAAAGGCCAAAATTTTGAAAGAGATAGCCCATCTGGTCTCGAAAATACTCACGAGTGGGAATGGTTTTTAAATCTTTCCCCTGATAGAGAACTCTTCCACCATCTATCTTTTCTAGGTTTCCTAAGATATTAAGTAAAGTCGTCTTTCCGCTTCCACTCTTTCCGATTAAGGCATAAACCTTGCCCTTCTCCAGCTTGAGATTTAAACCAGAGAAAATCGCGCGGTCATTAAACTTCTTTTCCAATCCTTGAATATCAATCATCTTATTTTCCTTTCAATACTGCCATACTACCAGCTTCTTCTTTTTTATCCTGCCTTACTAAAATCAAGAGGGCGTTAAGAGTAAATAAAGCTACAACTAGAGCGCTAATCAAGCTATCTCCTGTCAAAACACTAGATAGGACTAGGCCAAGCAAGAGAACTCCTCCTTGCGCCAGTAAGTACTTGCCATGAAGCTCATAGATTGTCATGCCAGCAAGACGTCTAATCATGATCTCCCGTCTGAACTGCTCAAAATAGAGAAGATTCATGGAATCAAATAACAAGATAGCCGTAGACAGGGTCAAAATAGTTCCTATAAGGAGAGAGTAGAACTCCATCCGTTTGTCATTTAGTACCTTGGCAAAAAATAGCTGGCTTTTTACCAAATAAGAGACTTTGTGATACAGACCTTGCTCTTTTAGAGCTGTGATACTATCTCCATATCGATCTAGTTTTAAGGCACTATTAGCCGTAGTTCCCCATAACATTCCTGCAACAGGTCTTGTTCCAGTCGCTTGCGGCGTTAAAACTACAATAATCGGATCTTTTAGGTACTGGCGTGTCGTCTTGTACCCATCGTTATAGAGGAAGCGTTCCTGTCCTGTTTCTGTAAAAGCTAGCCTTACCTGTGGGAGGTAGTGTTTCTGACTCGTCACTTCTACACTTTCAGATGAAAAGTTTTGCAGGTAATCTGTAAATAATCCTTGATAGTAGACAGACTGCTCTCGCAAGCTCTCAGGCAAGATCAGCCCAAATTCTCCCTCAGACAAGTTTTGCATCTTGTCCATAAACTCAGGAGATACGGCAACCTTCTCTTCTGTTAGATAGCGCGGTGAGACATAGATGACATTTCCTGACGGTGTGTAGTCATTGAGACGATTGCCATCTAGGTCCACCTCTGCTCCATCGGAGAAATTGTCAACATTGCTCATGATATAAAAAGAGTCTGTATTGGCTAACCGTTCTTCAGTAAATGTCTGCCACTCACGATTATCCTTACGCATTCCTTCTTCATCGGCAAATGCACTAGACCAACCAAAGGATAGACGGTAACGGTCTGAGGACTGGCTCCATTTATCGCTTGCCTTCTCCATCTCCTGCATTTCACGGTAGTGGGGGAGGAGAGCTGTCGCACTCGATCGGACCACCAATACAGCTAAGAGTTGCCCCACCATCATCAATGTCATCATACGTTTGAGAGGGAGTTTCCCTTTCAATAAATCCACCAGACTATTTTCCTGTAAACCGAGTAGATACACGACACTTAGTAAGGTAGAAATCCCTGCCAAGGTCAATCCATAAAGTAGAAGAGCAATGATGACAAGTTGCACCGTTGCCATAAACAAGGCACCTTGATACCAGAGAATCCCCAATCCCAAAAGACTGGATACCAGCACTGAGCAGATAAGCTGTCTCACATCTTCTAACACTGGTCTGAGAGCCACCCCAAACAAGCTCTCACCAGCGATTAAGCGAATCCCTGCCTGACGAAGGGACTTGATCCGATAAATCAGGGTCAGACTCATAAAAGTCAGCAGAAAAATAGCTAGACTCAGTAGCCCCATTGGGGTAGCAGACAAGAGGACAACCATCGAAAATGCCTCTGTTCTATTCGAGACAACACCATTATAACCAAGTTCTTGCAGGGCGGTCTGTAAGCTCACTCCATCCAAACTCCCTGACACAATCAAGTAAGACCCTAATAAATCACTCGTTTCTGCACTCTCCTTGGAGGAAATGGTCAAACCTTCTGGAAGCTCTCCCTGACCATAAGTGGCATAGGTAAAGCGTGTTTCTCCAGCTTCATTTGGCTCAACAATCCGACGAGCGATGAGACTATTGTGCTCTACCGCCAAGCTACTCAAAGCCTCTGTCAGTTTTTCTCGATCAGCTACTGATTGGTCTAGCCCAGTACCCATCACATCAACAGAGGGATAGTTACCAAATAAAATCTCTTCTCGATGATCAACGGAATTTATCACCATATAAAGCGATACCAATACCATTGAAATCAAAATAAATAAACGTTTCATCATTTCCTCCAAAAAGTTACTTGGTCACTTAGTGAGAAGGTGACCACAGTCACTGCGATGTTAAGAAGTTTATTAAGTTCTTTCTACTAGCAACATCTTTAAATATATTATATCCGTTTTTTCAAGAACTATCAAGGACATCAATGTCCTTAAAATAGAACTATTTCGTGTCATTTTTAGCTTATATCTAAAAAAACAGTCCTAAAAACGAACTTTAGAACTGTTTCAATGCTAGAACAAGGAAATTTTTGTCATTGCTTCACGATATTTATAAATATTCTTACCCTATTATAAAACGAAGGACACATAAAAAGGTGCCTATTTGATGTACTCTGATTGCAAAATACCACAAAGTAAATTTAACATAATCTCCAATCATTCGTATAAACAATTGTGTGAAACTAATCCGAGAAAAATCAATCACTAGTTGTCAGAGACTTTTTTAGGATTATTGTTTATTACTCGCAAATGGTAAACACGGATTATTCCTACTACTATGAGAACAACTAAATAAGACTGAGTACAGAATTATTTCTTTAAATTATTCGTTTCCTTCTTTATAAAACGGATATGTAACTATTATACCCAAAGTACTAATTATAATTTTAAAGATTGCACCTAAAATATTTAAAGTTGATAAATCAAGTATTCCGTGTATTAGGTATAGTAGACAGAAAAAGAATGGAAGGTATTTTTTTAATTTTTTCATAAACTATAGTGCTATCAAGGTCAAAGCTTTAGCTACTGTCCAAGCCATCCAATCTGGCATACCTGCACGCTTACAAGCCTGGTAGATTCCATCTTCAATCCAACCAGTAAAGTGTTCTAGTGTACTCAATATGGCATTCAATCCTATATATTGATTTATCCATCTTTTAACATTCGAAGGGAGTTTACTATAACCTTTTCGAATAGCTGTAACTGAAAAAGACCACTTTCCTCTGTCCATTTTAGCAGCTTGGATATCCTCTTGCGAAACAGTATCTTTATCAAATTCTAATATACGTCCGTTATCTACGTAGATATGTTTTCCTTCACTATTAGTTACCGTAGAACGTTTTGAAACTTGAGTTGCTTTATCCGAAACTGAATATGTAGAAGCAAAAGCAGTTGCAGATGGGAGAGCAACAGTACTTAATGTTAAAAAGCAACTTAAAACAATTGCTGTTTTTGTTAAAATCTTATTTTTCATTTTATTTTCTCCTCGAAATATACATTTTTATCATAACTATCCTAATAAACTGACACTTTGCCCTAAAGAATCTATTTTGAAACTAAGTAGACATAACTAAATTTTATTTAAACCACCAAGTAACTAGATAAAATAAACTAAAAAAGTTCATACTGTAATCTCCTTTCACATTTTAATTAATTATAAATTATTCTTAAATAAACTCAAAGGACATCAATGTCCTTAAAATATAACCATTTCGTGCCATTTTTAGCTTATATCTAAAAAACAGCTCTAAAGACGAACTTTAGAACTGTTTTGATGCAAGAACAAGGACATTTTTGTCACTGATTCACTATGTTTATAAATATTTTTTTAAATCTTCTTGCCATTGTTTCTCCAACATAGTAACTAAATAAGAATTTTCTATTATATCAGCAAATAGCTTCGATTTCTGATAGAACTGTTCGGCAGAAACATAATCATTGTTTATTATTAGAGATAATTTCCACTCCAACATTAATATAATTGGTTTCTTCTGGAAATCTTGTGTTTTTTCCATTATATGATTAAGGCTAAAGATATAAGCTTCTAGTGAATCATAAGACGACAAATTATCCAAACAGGCTAGACCCGAAAACAAAGTGTTACTTAAAGCAAACAGATATTCTGGTGCAATTAATTCTACATGATTTGTCAAACGAACTAAAAACGAATGAATTCTGTTAATTTCTTCAATCTGATTTTGACCTTGTTTTATCTTTGTAAGCACTATAGCAAAATATAAGTTGATAACTTCTAATTCATTTATCAAAAACAATTCCTTATCATAAATTGTTTTAAAATAATCGTCCAGTACGGTTTCCCCATATTCTGGTCGTACGCTTCGAATAACATCTATCGTTGCTCTAGTAGCTTCAAACCATATTTTTTCCTCATTAGGAAGTTGCTCATAAAATAAATCCTCTATCTCTTCCAAACACGCTTCCTTCTTATCATACTCCTCTTCTTTACCATAGATTGGTTCACGTAAAATCTGGTATTTCAATTCCAAATAAGCAGGAGGAAGAGCAGAAAAATCCGGCATAAGACTATAAGCTGGAACTCCTAGCCGGCGAGCAATATAGTCTAACTTGGGCAAACTCGGTTGCGAAGCTCCACTTTCAATTCGCGACAGTTGACGAACTGTCAGTTCTTGCTCATCTCCACAAAAATCTGGACGACTAATTCCTTTCTCTATCCGAATCTCTTTGATTTTTTGACCAATTAACATCAGACGCCTCCTCTTCTACCTGCTTCGAAAAATACTGTGAAACTTAAAAAATTGTAACGGCTACATCTTTCCTACTCATAAGATTTCATAGCTTCTTCCACTTCTGCCAAGGTGACCCCAAACAACTCTAAGCGCTTGAGGAGTTGCTTGCCGTTAGAATAGCCAATTCGGAGAGCCTCTCCTAGATATTCTCGTCGCTTACGGCTGTCTGCTCCCGCTAGAAAACCAAGGCGAATCAAGTCGCTACGACTGATGTCAAACTGGCTCTCATGTTCAAATTGTTCTGTCACCTGAGCTAGAGCTGTTTTCAGATCCTCATAGCTGGCATGCTCAATTCCCAGAGACCGCCCCTTGGTTTTGGACTTAGGAACAGCTTCATCTCGTTTGAGGAAGGCATGCTGAACTGTTGGAATGGCCGTCATAATCATACGACGAATCCGTTCCCCATTAAAATCTGGGTCTGTAAAGACAATGACTCCATGACGTTGGTGTAGGCGCTGAATCCGCTCTATGTCCTGGTCATTGATGGCAGAACCTCGAGTCTCATAGGTCTCTACATCGAAATAGCGTTTGAGATTGGCCGTATCATCACGACCTTCAACCACGATGACTTGGGAAATTTTCATTTTTTTCTTCGACGACATATTTTTTCCCACTCACTTTGAACACTACTGTCCATAAATTTTAATTGCGGGGCACTACCCTCAACTCTAGAATCCAATAAATCAAAAATATATCTAAGTTTTTGAGAAAAATTCAAAGACGTCCCTACTAAAAATTCATTCCCTAGGCTATCTCTAACCATTAGATATTTATCAAATGTTGTGTTAACGCCTTCCAGTGAATCTTCAAACGATACGACACACGGAATGTTTAAAGTCGATCCATCAATTTTTGAAATAATTTTTTCAAATATAATTTCCATCATTTTAGATTGTTGTTCTATACCAATATAATCCTGTCCGTATAATCTAAAATCATATTTTCCAGTTTCATAATTTTTACGGGAAATTTCAATTGAACTGCCATCCGCTACTCCCGTTACGTTTAAGAGTGTCCAAATATCTATTTTTTTAACAATCAAACCTGTTTTTCTATAGCATTCCGAATACATGTCAAGATTGATTTTTGTTTTATTACCTCCAACAACCCAGTCTTGTTTTCCTTCATTCGAAATAATAATCAAATATTTCTTATCTTTAGTTACATTTGGGTTACATATAATATAATCTAATGTATCTAACCAAAAAATTGCATCCGAATAATGTCTAGGTACTGATTTACCTCCTAAAAAAATTGTTCGGTTAGATTTTCCATCAATATCTTCATATCCTGGAGAAATGTTTGAATTATAACGTTCATTTATTACCTCAGTATATCTACTCAAGATATCATCAGTGTAGTCTAATCCTAGCTTTACCTCATCTAGGAATTTCTCAATTACTCTCTTTATTTCATCGACACTCGTAGTTGATAATTTCCAATCAACTTTTTTTAATAGCTTATTTTTCTCCTCTGCCAATTCATCATTTATCAACTTCAACTTTTCTTCATAATTTTTAATTTTATCTACATACTCATTTTTAAAACTTGAAATTTGTTCGTACATAGATCTCATAGCATCATCTTTTTTATATTTTTCAATTTCATTAAAAAGATTATTATTTATGGTATTTTTTATTCTAAAATCTAATAGTTGATTTGACTCTTCAATGTCCGAAATTATTTTTTTTGCTTTTTTTACTTGTTCCTTCCGCTTATTTATGGTGTTTGATTCATTTTCTAAATATTCAATTTGTGTTACATATGGAATATAAACATCATTTTTTATTATATTGAACGAATCTACTATTTTATCGCCCAAAACATAATCTTTCAGAGGGAATAGTAAGCAATTATTATCAATTACAAAAATTGATTCTTTAATCATCTCATTTGTAAAATCTTTATTATATTCTTTAATAAAATTAACCATTATATTTTCTCCTTTAATACTTAATTCCAAAAATTCGTTCTGCATTTGCAGTTGTTACCGCCGCCAGCTCTTCTGCCGTCATCCCACGCAAGTCAGCGATAAAATCCACTACATAGCGAGTATAGGCTGTTTTATTTTCACGACCACGCTTGGGTACAGGTGCTAAGTAAGGTGCATCCGTTTCCACCAACATCTTGTCCAAAGGTAACTCTTTAGCTGCTTCTTGGATGTCAGTTGCCTTCTTAAAAGTCACCACTCCTGAGAAGGAAATGATCATACCAAGCTCGACAAACTTCTCTGCCCATTCAAGAGACCCTGAGAAAGAATGCATAATGCCACCTCGAGGGCCAACTCCCTCGCTCTTGATAATCTCATAGGTATCTTCCAGCGCATCACGGGTATGGACAACAAAAGGCAAATCCAAGTCCTTAGACAGCTGGATCTGACGGCGAAAAACCTGCTCCTGCACCTCTTTTGGCGCTGTCATCCAATGATAATCCAAGCCAATTTCACCTAAAGCCACAATCTTAGGATGCTTGAGCTTATCAAGCAAGTAGTCTTCAATTTCCTCTGTATAAGTCCCTGCTTCTGTCGGATGCCAACCGATTGTCACGTAGAGTTGGTCATATTCATCTACCAACTCCAAGGCACGCTCAATCGTCGGTTCATCAAAACCAACAATATTCATCTGTGTCACACCCATCTCAGCAGCTAAGGCAATTTCTTCTGCCTCACGACCTGCAAATTCTTCTACATTCAAGTGTGTATGTGTATCAAAAATCATCTCTTCTAACCTCGTTTTCTATCTTCTATTATACCAAAAAAGAGGAGGGGCACCCAATTTTTCGGTTTCCCTCCTCTCTTCAATAGAGCTATTCTGCTAGCTTTTCTATCCAATATTGCCCATCTTCTATTCCACAGTTAGAGACGGAAGAGACTGGCTAGATTGATAGAACATCCCTATTCATCTAATACTCTTCGAAAATCAAATTCAAACCGTGTCAACGTCGCCTTGCCGTACTCAAGTACAGCCTACGGCTAGTTTCCTAGTTTGCTCTTTGATTTTCATTGAGTATAAAGTATGTGATTATCTTGGGTTCTCACTTTGCTCACCCATCACTAGGATTGATGACTTCTCAAAATCCCCCTTATAATCTAACTTTAAGTAGAGAATAGAATTTTCTAGCTGTCCTATTTTCTACGTCTAGCCTTTCTTCCTAGCAAAGCAAAACCACTGGTTGCCGCCACTAGACCAAGACTAGCAAGTACTGCACTTGATGCTGAACCTGTGTTAGGCAATTGTTTTCTAGCAGGTGACTGGTAGGTAACATCTTGCATTGTTCCTGCAGTTGCTTGCGGTGCACTTGTTGCCTGAGGAGCAGCATTAGGAGCCACTGGTCTCTTAGGAACTGTAACCATGGCAATGGCTTGCACTCCAATCGTTTCTGCTTCCTTCACATCTTCCACAGTTTTCGCATTTTCAATCTCTTTGAGAGCTGCTTGTTTTTCTGCTTCCACTCTTGCTAAAAGTTCTGCTTTTTCTTTATCAGAAAGCGGTGAGCCTTTGATTTCATCCTGCTTGTCCTTGGCAGCTTTTTCAATGACCTTTTTAGCTGATTCTTTTTCAGTAGCTAATTGCTTAGAAGCTTGTGATTGAGCTGGGGTTTGTGAACCTGTGTGAGCTTGTCCGCCTGCCTGACTACCACCGCCTGCATTCGCATTAGCATCTGAGCTTCCAGTATTGCCTCCATTATCTCCACCCGGTGTAGTTTCTGGCTTATACTCTGGTGTAGCTTCTTGAGTTACAGATTCACCTTTCGCAGATTGTTGAACTGTATCTTTTCCTAGAATCGTCACTACTGAACCATCTGGGAATGTGATTGTTGCTGTACCATCTCCAGCTACATTGATTGTCGCTCCGTCTAATGCTGAACCATTTGCTTGTAAAATAGCAACCTTAACTTTTTCTTTTTCTTCATCTGTTAAATGAGTTATATCTTTTACATCTACTCTTTGAGCAGGCGCTTTAACAGTTGATTTTTCAGCAGTCGGTTTAGTGCTATCTTGTGCTTTTGGATCTTGTGCTACCAATTGATTTCCTGGAATTGTAATAGCTGAACCATCTTTAAAGACGATTGTCGCTGTGCCATCTCCAGCTACTTCAACTTTAACATCGCTTCCGAATCCATTTGCATCTACTACAGCTTTTTTAACAGCTTCTTTTTCTGCATCTGTTAATCTTGTAGCCTCTGCTACTTTTGTAGGGTTAGCTGGAATGATTACTTTTGTCTTCTCTGCGATTGTTGGTTGCTCTTGTGTTGGAGTTTCCTCTTTTTGAACTACTAGACTGGTTCCTGGAATTGTATTGACTGAACCATCTGAGTATGTCAATGTCGCTGTTCCCTCTTTAGATACCTTAACATCTGTCGCCGCTGGGTTGGCTGCTTGTACTTTAGCTGTTACTGCAGCTTGTTCCTCAGGTGTTAAGCTGTGAGCATTTCCAACTTCTGTAGTTGCTGGCACCACAGCTGGATTTTGCGCGGCTTGTGTTGAAGCTTCATTGTCAGTATCTTTGGCTACTACTAGACTGGTTCCTGGAATTGTGTTTACTGAACCATCTGAGTATGTCAATGTCGCTGTTCCGTCTTTAGATACCTTAACATCTGTCGCCGCTGGATTTGCTTCTTTAACCTTAGCTGCTACAGTATCTTGCTCCGTCTGTGTCAAGTTGTGAGTGTTTTCAACAGGTACAAAGTTTCCTGGAACTTGCGCTGGGTTCTTCTCTGCATCTGTCTGAACTTTTGGAGTTTCTTGTTTACTTCCTTTTTCAACAAGTTTATCCCCTGGTATTGTGTCTACAGATTTATCTGGATAGGTGATGACTACTGTTCCATCAGGTCTTACTTCTACCGTAGTTCCTGCTGGGAAGTTGTTCGCTTCCTCAACCGCTTTTTTAACCGCAGCTTGTTCTTCAGGTGTTAGTTTCGTAGTATTTCCTACTTGTGTTTTTCCTGGGATAACTGGCTCGGTTCTTGACGCGATTGTTCCTGTCTCTTTGTTAGCTGGCGCTACTAATTTATCTTTAGAAATCGTATCACTTGAACCATCTTTATATGTGATAAGAGCTGTTCCATCTGGTTGAACTTCTACTGTTGTTCCATCTGGGAATGTGTTCGCACCTTCGATGTTTTGACGAACTTGTTCTCTTTCTTCATCTGAAAGTTTTGCTGGATTTCCCACTTCCACTTTGTTTTCAGGAACTTTCGGTTCGAATTTAGATGCAATAGAGCCATCTGGTTGAACTTCATTTATCTTATGAATACCAGCTTCCTTCGCCGCGTTGATTTCATCTTTAGATTGACCTTTGTTGATGTCTTCAATCGCTTTATCTTTGGCCTTATTGATTTCTTCGATAGCTTTTTGTTTCGCTTCGTCTGATAAATCTTTATTGTTCTTGATTTCGTCAATGCGTTTTTGAGCTTCTTCCAGTATTTCAGCTTTTGCTTTCGCTTTTTCTTCATCAAGGTTTGTTACATCTGGTTTCTTAACTTCTGTATCAGCTTTTGGATCATATTTTTCAATATTTTCTTTTACTTGATCTGCAATTTGCTTAGCTGTTCCTGCTGATGATGCTTCGTCAATAGCTTTATTAGCATCTTCTTTGGCTTTATTGATTTCTTTTTCAGCTTTTTGTTTTTGCTCTTCAGTTAAATCTGTATCTTTCTTGATTTCATCAAGTTTTTTCTTAGCAGCGTCTTCTACTTGTTTTTTAGCATCTTCTTTCGCCTTAGCAAGGTCGTTATCTTTATCAGCTGTGCCTAAAGAATCAACTACTTCAACCGGTACTTTTACAGTGACTTTAGTGCCATCCGCTAGGGTTACTTCCACTTCTGCTTCTTTAGTTCCTATTTCAGTTGTAGTTGGTTTAGAGATAACTTTCGGTATTAAGCCTTCTGCAAGTGCTAATTGTTTTAGGATTTCTTCGTTTGTTAAATCTTTACCTTTTTCTACAGTTACTTTTCCGGATACTAAAGCAGTTTGTAAGTCTAACTCTGGTTTGAAGATACTTGTTGATTGCCCTTTAGCAGTTTGTACTACTACATCTTCTTTTGGTAGATTTCCGTTTGGAGTTTCAACATTGCCTTGACCATCAACCTTGACATCGTCCTTGTTTAATCCTGGATTTGCAGCTACAACAGCATCCTTAACAGCATCTTTTTCTTTGTCTGTTAAGTTATTCGAATCTTTAACTCCTACAGGTGTAACAGGTTTCTTCAAAGCTGGTGTTACTACATCTTTTGCTGGTAAATTACCTTGTGGTGTTTCAACATTGCCTTGACCATCAACCTTAACATCATCCTTGTTTAAGCCTGGATTTACAGCTACAACAGCATCCCTAACAGCGTCTTTTTCTGTATCTGTTAAGTTTTTAGGATCTTTAACTTCTACAGGTGTAACAGGTTTCTTCAAGGCTGGAGTTACAACTTCTCCTGCTAGTAAATTACCTCTTGGCGTTTCAACATTGCCTTGACCATCAACCTTGACATTGTCCTTGTTTAAGCCTGGATTTGCAGCTACAACAGCATCCTTAACAGCGTCTTTTTCTGCTTCTGTTAAGCTATGGACATCTTTAACAGGGACAAGTTTTGTCGGTTTTTTCAAAGCTGGTGTCACTACATCCTCTGCTGGTAAATTACCTTTTGGTGTCTCAACATTGCCTTGATCATCAACCTTAATATCTTTATCTGTTAAACCTGGATTATTTTTAATAATCTCTTCTACAATCTTAGATTTCTCTGGGTCTGTCAGTTTAGATGGGTTGACAACTTCAACTGGGGTTGTTGGTTTCTTCAAGCTAGAAGTTACAACATCTTTTGCCGGTAAGTTACCTTGTGGTGTTGTGACATTTCCTTGATCGTCAACTTTGACTTTATCTTCAGTTAAACCTGGATTTGCCTCTACAACAGCTTTCTTAACGGCTTCTTTTTCTTTAACTGTTAAGCTATTTGGATTTTCTACTTCAACAAGTTTATTTGGTTTATTTAAGACTGTCGTTACAACATCTTCTTTTGGTAGATTTCCTTTTGGAGTTGTGACACTGCCATCAGGATTTACTGTAACATCACCTTTGTTTAAACCTGGATTTGCAGCTGCGACAGCATCCTTAATGTCTTCTTTTTCTTTATCTGTTAAAGCATTAGGATTTCCAACTACAACTGGTGTTGTTGGTTTCTTCAAGGCTGGAGTTACTACATCTTTTGCAAGTAATTTATCGCCATTTTTAGTTGTTACATTACCTTTGTCATCGACTGTAATATCATCTTTGTTTAGGCCAGGATTTGCGTTGGCTACAGCTTCTTTCACTTTTTCCTTTTCATCATTTGTTAAATGATTTGGATCAGCTACTACGACTGGTGTCGCTGGTTTGTTTAATGCTTGAACAACAACTTTTTCTGCTTCCAAGTAACCTTTAGGAGAAGCTACATCTCCCTTATCACTCACATAGACTTCAGATTCTTCTAGTTGAGGGTTAGTCGCCACAATCGCTTTTTTAACAGCTTCTTTCTCTTCATCTGTTAAATGATTGATATCTGTAACTTTAACCTTTTCTTTTGGTGGAGTTAACTTTCTCTTAGCTGTTTCTGTAATATCTTGTGGAGTATGAACAGCAGCAATTTCTTGTCTACCTTTTTCTGTTGCTGATGCTATATCTTCTGGCGAAGTTGCATTATTGATGTTTTCTTGGTGTTTTGCTTTCAGTTCATCAACTTGTTTCTTCAATGCTTCTTTTTCTTTTTTAGATAATGCATTGTCTTCATCAATTTCAGCTTTTTCAGCATCTGCTGCTTTTGTTAGGTCAGCTTTTGCTTTTTCCTGATCAGTTGCTTTTCTTACAGGTACTTCGATTTCATCTTTTGATCCGTCACCATAAGTAACTTCTACTACAACTACTTTCTTACCTTCATTTGCACCTGTTCCTTCCACAATTTCTCCATCATTTTTGACTTGTTTGTCTGTCGGTTGTGGTTGTCCTTCTGGTACTACTACAGCTTCTGTAATTGCTTTTTTATCTGTTTCCGCTACTTTAGGAGCATTAGATGGGTCTACACTTACTGGAACTCCTCCTGCTGCAGTTACTGAATCTTTTACATTTGGAGTAGCTTTTGCAGCATCGATCCCTTCTACTGGGACATTAAC
>NZ_VMMI01000038.1:0-16851 GCF_013277125.1 Streptococcus sp. 4094
AGTTACTTTGAGAAGTTAGCGAAGAGATTTTCGAAGAGTATAAATAGCTTAGTGATAGAAGAAAATGAGGAAATATGGTATAATGAAACGATAGATTTTTGAATAGGAATAAGATCATGTTTGGATTTTTTAAGAAAGATAAGGCTGTGGAAGTAGAGGTTCCGACACAGGTTCCTGCTCATATCGGCATCATTATGGATGGCAATGGCCGTTGGGCTAAAAAACGTATGCAACCGCGAGTTTTTGGACACAAGGCGGGCATGGAAGCATTGCAAACTGTGACCAAGGCAGCCAACAAACTGGGCGTTAAGGTTATTACGGTCTATGCTTTTTCTACGGAAAATTGGACCCGTCCAGATCAGGAAGTCAAGTTTATCATGAACTTGCCAGTAGAGTTTTATGATAATTATGTTCCAGAACTACATGCGAATAATGTTAAGATTCAAATGATTGGGGAAACGGACCGCCTGCCTAAGCAAACTTTTGAAGCTCTGACCAAGGCTGAGGAATTGACTAAGAACAACACAGGTTTGATTCTTAATTTTGCCCTCAACTATGGTGGACGTGCTGAGATTACACAGGCTCTTAAGTTGATTTCTCAGGATGTTTTAGATGCCAAAATCAACCCAGGTGACATCACAGAGGAATTGATTGGCAACTATCTCTTCACCCAGCATTTGCCTAAGGACTTACGAGATCCGGACTTGATTATCCGGACTAGTGGGGAATTGCGTTTGAGTAATTTCCTTCCATGGCAGGGAGCCTATAGTGAGCTCTATTTTACGGACACCTTGTGGCCTGATTTTGACGAGACAGCCTTGCAGGAAGCCATTCTTGCCTACAATCGTCGTCATCGCCGATTTGGAGGAGTTTAGGAGGAAATATGACACAGGATTTACAGAAAAGAACCTTGTTTGCAGGAATTGCCCTGGCTATTTTCCTACCGATTTTGATGATTGGGGGACTCTTGCTTCAGATAGCAATTGGAATCATAGCTATGCTAGCCATGCATGAACTTTTGAAGATGAGAGGTCTAGAGACCATGACGATGGAGGGCCTCTTGACCCTCTTTGCAACCTTTGCCTTGACCATTCCCTTGGAGAATTACCTGACTTTTTTGCCAGTTGATGGGAATGTGGTTGCTTATAGTGTTTTGATTTCAATCATGTTAGGAACGACCGTTTTTAGCAAGTCTTATACAATTGAGGATGCTGTTTTCCCGCTTGCTATGAGTTTCTATGTGGGCTTTGGTTTTAATGCTCTATTAGATGCTAGAATTGCAGGTTTAGATAAGGCATTATTAGCCTTGTGTATTGTTTGGGCAACAGACAGTGGTGCCTATCTTGTTGGGATGAACTATGGGAAACGAAAATTAGCTCCGACAGTTTCTCCAAATAAAACCTTTGAGGGGGCCTTGGGTGGTATTTTAGGCGCTATTTTAGTAACTATCATCTTTATGATTGTTGACAGCACAGTCGCTCTTCCGTATGGAATTTACAAGATGTCAGTCTTTGCTATTTTCTTTAGCATTGCTGGACAATTTGGTGACTTACTAGAAAGTTCGATTAAGCGTCACTTTGGTGTTAAGGATTCTGGGAAATTTATCCCTGGACATGGTGGTGTTTTGGATCGTTTCGATAGTATGTTGCTTGTATTTCCAATCATGCACTTGTTTGGACTCTTTTAATCAAAAGACGGAGGAAATACTATGCTCGGAATTTTAACCTTTATTCTGGTTTTTGGGATTATTGTAGTGGTGCACGAGTTCGGACACTTCTACTTTGCCAAGAAATCAGGGATTCTAGTGCGTGAATTTGCCATTGGCATGGGACCCAAGATCTTTGCTCATATTGGCAAGGATGGAACGGCCTATACCATTCGCATCTTGCCTCTGGGTGGCTATGTTCGCATGGCTGGTTGGGGTGATGATACAACTGAAATCAAGACAGGAACTCCTGTCAGTTTGACGCTTACTGATGATGGTAAGGTTAAACGCATCAATCTTTCAGGTAAAAAATTGGATCAAACAGCTCTTCCTATGCAGGTGACCCAGTTTGACTTTGAAGACAAGCTCTTTATCAAGGGCTTGGTTCTGGAAGAAGAAAAAACATTTGCAGTGGATCACGATGCAACGGTTGTGGAAGCAGATGGTACTGAGGTTCGGATTGCACCTTTAGATGTGCAATATCAAAATGCAACTATCTGGGGCAAACTGATTACCAACTTTGCAGGACCTATGAATAACTTTATCTTAGGTGTCGTTGTTTTCTGGATTTTAATCTTCATGCAGGGTGGTGTCAGAGATGTCGATACCAACCAGTTCCATGTCATGCCTCAAGGGGCTTTGGCTAAGGTGGGAGTACCAGAAACGGCACAGATTACCAAGATTGGTTCACATAAGATTAGCAACTGGGAAAGTTTGATTCAGGCTGTGGAATCAGAAACCAAAGATAAGACGGCCCCAACCTTGGATGTGACTATTTCTGAAAAGGGTAGTGACAAACAAGTTACGGTTACTCCGGAAGAAAGTCAAGGCCGTTACCTTCTAGGTGTTCAACCGGGGATTAAGTCAGATTTTCTATCCATGTTTGTAGGTGGTTTTACAACTGCTGCTGACTCGGCCCTCCGAATTCTCTCAGCTCTGAAAAATCTGATTTTCCAACCGGATTTGAACAAGCTAGGTGGACCTGTTGCCATCTTTAAGGCAAGTAGTGACGCTGCTAAAAATGGAATTGAGAATGTCTTGTACTTCTTGGCAATGATTTCCATCAATATCGGGATTTTTAATCTTATTCCGATTCCAGCCCTGGATGGTGGTAAGATTGTGCTCAATATCCTAGAAGCCATCCGCCGCAAACCATTGAAACAAGAAATTGAAACTTATGTCACCTTGGCCGGAGTGGTCATCATGGTTGTCTTGATGATTGCTGTGACCTGGAATGACATTATGCGACTCTTTTTTAGATAATCGAGGAATATTATGAAACAAAGTAAAATGCCTATCCCAACGCTTCGCGAAATGCCAAGCGATGCTCAAGTTATCAGCCATGCTCTTATGTTGCGTGCTGGTTATGTTCGCCAAGTATCTGCAGGTGTTTATTCTTACCTACCACTTGCTAATCGTGTGATTGAAAAAGCTAAAAATATCATGCGCCAAGAATTCGATAAGATTGGTGCAGTGGAGATGTTGGCTCCTGCCCTTCTCAGTGCAGAATTGTGGCGCGAATCAGGTCGTTACGAAACTTATGGTGAGGACCTTTACAAACTAAAAAACCGTGAAAAATCAGACTTTATCCTAGGTCCAACTCACGAAGAAACCTTTACAGCTATTGTCCGTGATTCTGTTAAGTCTTACAAGCAATTGCCACTTAACCTTTACCAAATCCAGCCTAAGTATCGTGATGAAAAACGCCCACGTAATGGACTTCTTCGTACACGTGAGTTTATCATGAAGGATGCTTATAGTTTCCACGCTAACTATGATAGCTTGGACAGTGTTTATGATGAGTATAAGGCTGCTTATGAGCGTATTTTCACTCGTAGTGGTTTAGACTTCAAGGCTATCATTGGTGACGGTGGAGCCATGGGTGGTAAGGACAGCCAAGAATTTATGGCCATTACACCTGCTCGTACAGACCTTGACCGCTGGGTTGTCTTGGACAAGTCAGTTGCCTCATTTGACGAAATTCCTACAGAAGTGCAAGAAGACATCAAGGCAGAATTGCTCAAATGGATGGTCTCTGGTGAAGATACCATTGCTTACTCAAGTGAATCTAGCTATGCGGCTAACTTGGAAATGGCAACAAACGAGTACAAACCAAGCAACCGTGTTGTCGCTGAAGAAGAAGTGACTCGTGTTGCAACACCAGATGTTAAATCAATCGATGAAGTTGCAGCCTTCCTCAACGTTCCAGAAGAACAAACGATTAAAACCCTCTTCTACATGGCAGATGGTGAGCTTGTTGCAGCCCTTCTAGTTGGAAATGACCAACTCAACGAAGTCAAGTTGAAAAACCACTTGGGAGCAGATTTCTTTGACGTTGCTAGTGAAGAAGAAGTGGCAAATGTTGTTCAAGCAGGATTTGGTTCACTTGGCCCGGTTGGTTTGCCAGAGAATGTTAAAATCATTGCAGATCGTAAGGTGCAAGATGTTCGCAATGCAGTTGTCGGTGCTAACGAAGATGGCTACCACTTGACTGGTGTGAACCCAGGCCGTGATTTTACTGCAGAATATGTGGATATCCGTGAAGTTCGTGAGGGTGAAATTTCTCCAGACGGGCAAGGAGTCCTTAACTTTGCGCGTGGTATTGAAATTGGTCACATCTTCAAACTCGGTACTCGCTATTCAGCAAGCATGGGAGCAGATGTTTTGGATGAAAATGGCCGTGCTGTGCCAATCATCATGGGATGTTACGGTATCGGTGTCAGCCGCCTCCTTTCAGCAGTGATGGAACAACACGCTCGTCTCTTTGTTAACAAAACGCCAAAAGGTGAATACCGTTACGCATGGGGCATCAACTTCCCTAAAGAATTGGCACCATTTGATGTGCATTTGATTACTGTCAATGTCAAGGACGAAGAAGCACAAGCTCTGACAGAAAAACTTGAAGCAAGCTTGATGGGAGCTGGTTACGAAGTCTTGACAGACGACCGTAATGAACGTGTCGGAGTCAAATTCAGCGATAGTGACTTGATTGGATTGCCGATTCGTATCACTGTTGGGAAGAAAGCGGCTGATGGCATCGTAGAAGTGAAGATTAAAGCGACTGGTGATACCATCGAAGTTCATGCAGATAACTTGCTCGAAACGCTTGAAATTCTCAGCAAGAAATAAAAACTATAATCAGAAGAAAAACAAGGAAAAAATGTAACTAGTTTTTACCTTGTTTTTTCTGTATAATGGGAAAAATGAGTAGATAAAGAGGTAAATGTATGCTAAGATTTCCAAAGGATTTTGTCTGGGGATCCTCTACTTCTGGACCACAAACAGAAGGACGTGTAGCTGGTGACGGTAAGGGAGATAATCTCTGGGATTATTGGTACCAAGTGGAGCCAAATCGTTACTATAATGGGATTGGTCCAGATAAGACATCGACCTTTTATGAAAATTGGGAACAGGATATTGAGCTACTGGTAGAAACTGGTCACACAGCCTTTCGGACTTCTATTCAATGGTCACGGATTTTTCCACAAGGGCGTGGGGAAGTCAATGCTCAAGGTGTGGATTTCTATCGTAAGGTTTTTGAGGCTATTAAGGCTAAAGGAATTCGTCTTTTAGTCAATCTCTATCATTTTGATCTGCCTTTTGCTCTTCAAGAAGATGGGGACGGTTGGGAAAATAAGGCGACTGTCTCAGCCTATGAAGACTATGCTCGTTTTTGTTTTGAGACTTATGGAGATTTAGTGGATCAATGGATTACCTTTAACGAGCCAATCGTTCCAGTAGAATTTGGATATTTTTACGATGCCCATTATCCACATAAGGTGGATGCAGAAGCGGCGGTTAAAGTAGCTTATCATACACAATTGGCCAGCAGTCAGGCGGTTAAGGCTTGTCATGAACTTTTGCCAGATTCCAAGATTGGGATTGTCCTCAACTTGACACCGGCTTATCCACGTAGCCAGCATCCTGCTGATGTCAAGGCTGCTCGTATTGCGGATCTCTTTCAGGCCCAATCTTTCTTAGATCCGTCTGTTTTGGGGACTTATCCACAGGAGTTGGTAGAAATCTTGCATGAACACGGTCTCTTGCCTGATACTACGGAGGAAGAGTTGGAGCTCATTCGTGAAAATACAGTGGATTTCCTTGGTGTCAACTACTATCAGCCTTTGCGTGTTATGGCACCTCGATTTGCTAAGCATCCAGAGAGTCCACTCTTACCCGAACATTTTTACGAGCCTTATGTGATGCCTGGACGTAAAATCAATCCTCATCGTGGCTGGGAGATTTATGAGCAAGGGATTTATGACATTGCCCAAAATATCAAGGAAAATTATGGTAATATCGAGTGGATGTTGACAGAGAATGGTATGGGTGTTGAAGGAGAGGAAAAATTCCGTCAAGATGGGATGATTCAAGATGATTATCGTATTGACTTTGTAAAAGGTCATCTTCGTGAACTGCACCGTGCCATTGAAGACGGAGCCAATTGTAAGGGCTACTTAATTTGGACCTTTATCGATTGCTGGTCATGGCTCAACAGCTATAAAAATCGCTATGGTTTGGTCGAATTAGACTTGGAAACGCAAGAACGTCGTCTGAAGAAATCAGGGCACTGGTTCAAGGAATTAAGCGATAATAATGGATTTTAAAAAGGACTCTGACTGATTATCCTAATTGGTCAGAGTTTTTTGCTTACAGGAGATGAATTTTAACTATACCAATTTTAACTCTTGACAAGTGAAAGAAACAAGTATATACTGTTTTTGCTGATTCTATAAAAGAGGAATTAGACTATACCAATTTAAGGAGAAAGCACAGCTTGCCTGTGTCGTATATACTATGTGTGGAATTGTTGGTGTTGTTGGAAACACAAATGCAACTGATATTTTGATTCAAGGGCTTGAAAAGCTCGAATACCGTGGCTATGATTCTGCGGGGATTTTTGTCTTAGGTGGTGCTGAGAACCATTTGGTGAAGGCTGTTGGTCGTATTGCAGAATTGTCTGCTAAGACAGCTGGTGTTGAGGGAACAACTGGTATCGGACATACTCGTTGGGCAACTCACGGGAAACCAACTGAGGACAATGCTCACCCACACCGCTCTGAGACTGAACGTTTTGTTTTGGTGCACAATGGGGTGATTGAAAACTACCTTGAAATCAAGGAAGAATACCTTGCAGGTCACCATTTCAAGGGGCAAACAGATACTGAAATCGCCGTTCATTTGATTGGAAAATTTGCGGAAGAAGAAGGCCTCTCAGTTCTTGAAGCCTTCAAAAAAGCTCTTCACATCATCCGTGGTTCTTATGCCTTTGCCTTGGTTGACTCACAAGATCCTGAAGTTATCTACGTAGCTAAGAATAAATCACCACTTTTGATTGGTCTTGGGGAAGCCTACAACATGGTCTGCTCAGATGCGATGGCTATGATTCGTGAAACCAACCAATATATGGAAATTCATGACCAAGAATTGGTAATCGTCAAGGCTGATAGTGTCGAAGTTCAAGACTATGATGGCAACAGTCGTGAGCGTGCTAGCTATACTGCAGAACTTGACTTGTCAGATATCGGTAAAGGAACTTACCCTTACTACATGCTCAAGGAAATTGACGAGCAACCAACGGTTATGCGTAAACTCATCCAAGCCTACACAGATGAGGCTGGTCAAGTTGTCGTAGACCCAGCTATCATCCAGGCTGTTCAAGACGCAGACCGTATCTACATTCTTGCAGCTGGAACATCTTACCACGCAGGATTTGCTTCTAAGAAGATGTTGGAAGAATTGACAGATACACCAGTTGAACTGGGAATCTCATCTGAGTGGGGCTACGGTATGCCACTTCTCAGCAAGAAACCACTCTTCATCTTTATCAGCCAGTCTGGTGAAACAGCGGATAGCCGTCAGGTTTTGGTTAAGGCTAATGAAATGGGAATCCCAAGCTTGACAGTGACAAACGTCCCAGGTTCAACTCTTTCTCGTGAAGCTAACCATACCATGCTTCTTCATGCAGGTCCTGAAATTGCCGTGGCATCAACAAAGGCTTATACAGCACAAATCGCAGCCCTTGCCTTCCTGGCAAAAGCAGTCGGAGAAGCAAATGGCAATGCTAAAGCGCAAGCCTTTGACCTGGTTCATGAGTTGTCAATCGTAGCTCAGTCTATCGAATCAACTCTTTCAGAGAAAGAAACCATTGAAGCCAAGGTTCGTGAGCTTCTTGAAACAACTCGCAATGCCTTTTATATTGGGCGTGGTCAAGATTACTATGTAGCCATGGAAGCAAGTCTCAAACTTAAAGAGATTTCTTACATCCAGTGTGAAGGCTTTGCGGCAGGAGAACTCAAGCATGGAACCATTGCCTTGATTGAAGAAGGAATACCTGTTTTGGCCCTCTTGTCAGATCCAGTCCTTGCCAACCATACTCGTGGAAATATCCAAGAGGTCGCAGCCCGTGGTGCCAAGGTTCTCACTATCGCAGAAGAAAATGTTGCTAAAGAGACAGATGATATCGTCCTTACGACTGTACACCCTTACCTCTCACCAATTTCAATGGTCGTGCCAACGCAATTAGTCGCTTACTTTGCAACACTTCACCGTGGTCTCGATGTGGACAAACCACGTAACCTTGCTAAATCAGTAACGGTAGAATAAGCTAAAAAAGTCTAGTTATCTAGGCTTTTTCTTGTGAGCAAATTGGTTGCCTGTACTCAAGATTCGTGTTAGAATAATTTTTCAAATTGAAGGACAGAAATAGACAGGGAGAATCACAATGGTAGAATTGGGAATTTCAACATTTGGGGAAACAACGGAGCTTGAAGGGACTGGGCAAACTTACAGTCATGCCGAACGCATTCGTCAGTTGGTGGCAGAGATTGAACTAGCTGACAAGGTTGGCTTGGATGTATATGGGATTGGTGAGCACCATCGAGAGGATTTTGCGGTATCTGCGCCAGAGATTGTCCTGGCAGCTGGGGCAGTCAATACCAAGAAAATTCGTTTGACCAGTGCAGTCAGCATTCTCTCGAGCATGGATCCGATTCGCTTGTTCCAACAGTATGCCACTATCGATGCTTTGTCAAATGGACGTGCGGAGATTATGGCCGGAAGGGGTTCTTTCACGGAATCTTTTCCCTTGTTTGGATATGATTTGAAAGACTACGAAGCCCTCTTTGATGAGAAATTAGACTTGCTTCAGTTAGTCAATGAAAAGACCAAGCTAGACTGGAAAGGGCGATTGACCCAAACACTCTCTGGCAAAGAAGTCTATCCTCGTCCAGTTCAGGACAAATTACCCTTGTGGATAGCGACAGGTGGTCATGTCGAATCAACAGTGAAGATTGCTCAGGAAGGCCTACCGATTGTCTATGCCATTATTGGTGGCAACCCTCGTTATTTTAAAAAGTTGATTCAGGCTTATCGTGAGATTGGGAGCGAAGCGGGTTATGCTAGCCAGGAACTAAAGGTTGGAGCTCATTCTTGGGGTTGGATTGCTGAAGATAGCGAGCAGGCTGTAAAAGATTATTTCCATCCGACCAAGCAAGTGGTGGATGCAATTTCCAAAGACCGTCCACACTGGCATGAATTGAGTTATGAGCAATATTTGGAGCAAGTTGGGCCAAATGGTGCTATGTTTGTGGGAAATCCAGATCAGGTGGCAGAAAAATTGATTCGCATGATTGAGGATTTAGATTTGGACCGTTTCATGCTCCATCTACCGCTTGGTTCCATGCCTCATGACCAAGTCCTGAGAGCTATTGAACTCTTCGGCACGCAAGTGGCTCCAAAAGTACGGGCTTATTTTGCCATGAAAGAGGCTTAATAAAAAATCCTAATCAGGCTGATTAGGACGACAAATATTGTACAAAAAATAATCCCCCGAGCGTTAATGCTTGGGGGATTTTTCTATAGGAGGGCTAGTTTAGTTCTCTTTTTTGTTTTTTAGCAAGAAGCCGAGACCTAGAAGGGCAAGGAGACTAATTCCTGTAAACAGGAGTTTGTTATCGTTGTGCTTAGTTATATCTAGTTATATCTAGTTATATCTAGCTATGCAAAGGTTATACAGTAGCAGTTTTAGCTAACCCATTCACCGTTTTCATTGACCAAATAGCCTTCAACTCTTGTATTAACTGCAAGTTTACCTGATGAATCAACATAGTACCATTTGCCAGAAACTTCAAACCATTGATTTTCTTTCATAGCTCCTGATGGCTCAAGATAGTACCAAGTATCTCCATCCTTAACCCAACCGGTTGACATAGAACCGTTACTATTTAGGAAGTACCAAACATTGCCATCTTTGACCCATCCAGTTACCATAGAGCCATCATCTTTTAGATAATACCAAGTATCTCCATCTTTTATCCAACCAGTAGCTAGAGAACCGTCTGCTTTATGGAAATACCAGATGCCATTTTCTTGTTTCCAACTAGCTTTAGTTGTCTGATTTGGAGTTTCCGATTTCTTATTTGTATAAGCTGGAGTATAGGAAGTGACAATAGTTTGAGTAGGCGTAGATGGAAGTGATTGAGTATTATTGTCCTTATGTGGTTGTTGAGCTTGTGAATCAGTTGTAGCTTGGCTAGGTTTATTTTCTGCATCAGCTACTTTGGCATCTGGTTTAGTAGAATCAGGTCTAGCTTGTGGAGCTGGA
Source organism: Streptococcus sp. 4094 (assembly GCF_013277125.1). NCBI lineage: Bacteria > Bacillati > Bacillota > Bacilli > Lactobacillales > Streptococcaceae > Streptococcus > Streptococcus sp. 4094. Next base: position 10,311 of record NZ_VMMI01000038.1, read on the forward strand.
TCTTGATGTGCAGGGTGAGAAGCTTCATTTTGATGTTCAGGCTTGGAAGGGGTTGAGTCTGGTTTCTCTTCTGCAGTTGACTCATGACTAGTTCCATTTTGAGAGACTCGAAGAACGGTAGCTGTAAGGGCATTCAATTTCAAGCCTTTTTCAGTCCATTCAAGTCCTTGAGGGTTGGCAATTCCGACTGACCCTGCTTGGTTTTCATCTGCTAAAACTTCAGCATTTCTGAGGTGGGCGAAGGCAGTTCCCAAGTTAAATTCGCGAGCTTTTTCGTCCGCATTGACAAAGACTGCGTAGATATCACCGTTTGGAGCAGTAATTTGGTAGCCAATTACTACATCCTCTTTTTCTACACCGTTTTGACCTGGGACAGTGATGAGGTGGACACGGTCTTTGATATCTTGGAGACTCTTAAGTCGGAAGGCATCTGTAGATTGACGAAGGGCAATCAACCCTTTCATATAGTCACGGCTCTTGACATTTTCAGGATATGCTTTTCCATCTGTAGCCTTAGTCCAGTCAAACTTGTTGACTGCATCGCTAGAATCGTAAGAGTCATGGATGAAGTAAGGGTAGTCAAATGGATTGCCATCCTTATCACGCAACAAGTGAGATTTGTTTGGTTGTTTGTCCTCTGCTACTGGAGTCTTGTAGGCTGGGTCACGGAATTGTTTAGTACGTCCATATTCCTGACCGGAGTGGATAAATGGAGTTCCTTGAGCTGTCAAGACCATGAGGTTTCCAAGTCGCAAACGACGGTGGATTTCAGCATAGTTCTCAGCCTTGCTTGGGTCTTTTTTAATAGACTGAGCGATAATGTCAAAGAGGGTCAAGTTGTCATGGGCTGCGATGTATTGGATGACATCTCCAGGGCTGTCTGCTTCAAAGTTGGTTGGTTGAGCAATCAGATTTTTGAAGATAGTGTTGATATCACGTTTGCCACCTGTGATAAAAGCAGGTTGACCTTCATTTGGATAACCAGATTTGAGGTTGTTACGGATGTCATCTGAGAAGACAGCGACAGTATCGGTATGTTTCATCCAATCTTGATCAGCAGCTCTAGTAGGCATATTTTCATCACCAGCATAGGTTCTCCAACCTTCGCCTAACATGATGAGGTTTGGATTGAGGGCGCGTGCAGCCTTGTAAGCTTCTTCGATAGAAGCCGCATCATGGTCTCCCATCATATCGAAGCGGAATCCATCTACTTTGTAGGTATCAACTAGGTATTTGATAGAATCAACTAGTAGGCGTTTGGTCATATGGTGGGTTGTCCCCAAACGTCCACCACCAAAGCTAGTTCGAGGTGTTCCGTCAGCATCCATAAAGTGGTAGTAGTTTGGCTCTAGGTCTTCAAAGATATCGACTTTGGCTGTATGGTTATACACTACGTCCAGGATAGCTCCCATGCCACGTTTGTGGATCTCGTTGATGAGGTTTTTAAATTCTGCGATTCGTTTTTCTGGATTTTTAGGATCGCTTGAGTACATACCAGTCAATGAGAAGTAGTTTTGAGGGTCATATCCCCAGTTATAGTTGCTGTTGCTTGAAGCATAGTCAGACAAGCGTTCATGGTTTTTCAATTCATTGACAAAGTAGTAAGACAAGACTGGAAGGAGCTGGATGTGGGTCACACCTAAGTCTTTGAGATAGTCTAGTTTTTCGATAAAGGCTTCAAAAGTACCAAATGGCTTAGTCAAATCTTTTGCGATGGCAGGATCTGAAGTGAAGTCACGCACATGAGCTTCGTAGATAACGGCATCTTCACGAGTCTTGAAGTTGTGAATCTTACCATAAGTCAAGTCTTGAGGTCCGAGTTTGGCTGGATTTACAAAGGCAGCTTTAGCCACTTTATGGGCATCGTCTGTTTTTGCAAGATCGCTGTTCCAAGCAGCGAGAGATTTAGCGTAAGGATCGAGTGCAAGAACAGTTTTCCCTTGACGCTCGATTTGGTATTGATAATAGTATCCAGTGAAATCTTTGATGCCTAATTTGTTTGTGCTATCTAGAGTTTGTTTCCAAGTTCCTCTTTCCCCTTTTTCAAGAGCGACAGTTCCAACCACTTTTTCAGGGTCATTCTTGTCGTAGACAACGACAGAAACCTTATCAGCACTTGGTGACCAAAGGGTTAAATCAACTTGTTTTCCTTCTTCTTTTAGGTCAGCTCCCAGTTTGCCATCATAACTGTAAGTCTCATCTTTAAGACGCCAGCTTGTTTTGGTAGTAAATTGGTCGGAATTGTAGCTAACGGTATAAGGATGTTTTGTGTCAGAGAAATCTCCGCTGTAGGTCACTTTCTTACCAGCTTCATCTATTGCAACATCGGTAATAGTTACCTTGTTTCCTAGGTGATTAGTGATGTTGGAGTGCTTGAGGATATCTTCTTTTTTAGCACCGACAAGTGTTGAAAAACTACTTTCAATGCTAGACGTTCCTACGTGTTGGGCACCTGTCATACGGATATCATGAACATAGTATGGATTTGTGTAAATCGATTCGTCATCGTCTTTTAGAAAAATTTGGCTATGATTTTTCAAATCTGTGAACTTATAATCTTCTTTACGGATTTTCACGTCGTCTCCTTGTTTGCTCTCATCTAGTAATAAAAAGCCAAATTCTTTGGCGGCATCCTTAAGAGGGATGTCGATATAGCGACCATATTTGCCTGTAGCCGTAAAGTCTGTTCCGTCAGGCCATTGAGCGCTACTTGGATTTTTCACATCTCCCCAGTACCAGAGAGATTTCTTGTCATAGTTGCCATCCGTGCGGTAGTAGTTGACGCGAACAGTTCCTGCAGGTTGTGGTTCGTAAGAGAAAACCTTGTAATCTTGGTCCAACCAAGCCTCGTTCATTTTTGGAACTAGTTTTTCTACAGATTTATCGCCGGTTAGATTTTTTCCAGCTGTATTGTTGATGAGGAAGCTAATTTTCTTGGCTTGTTCTCCCTTTAATTTGACATCTAGGTAGTAGCCATAGTCATCTTTTTTGGCATCCTTAAAGGACAAGGCTCCGTTAGGCCAGTTTTCAGATGGTTTTTCAACATCGTCCCAAGTCCATAGTCCTTGAGCATCCTTGTTTTCTTCAGGAAGTTTTTTGACATGGATACGGAAGTAATTGTCTTCGATTGGCTCTTCTGCCTTAGTTTCAGTCGTTACTGGACTAGCAGAAGTGGTTGGCTCATTTGAACGATCTTGTCCGGTTTGTGGTGCTGAATCGGCTAGGCTTGCAACAGGAGTTGTTGGCTCTGTTGCAGGTTTTTCTTCTTTTTTCTCTAGGGAAGCGTTTGCATTTTCGGGTGAAGAAATATCACTTTCTTTCTTACCAGAGCCAGCTGCTGTATCAGTGAGAGGTTGGGCAAGGATGGTTGTATTTCCGTTGCTGGGTTCGTTAGTGGTTGTTGTACTTTCGTCGGCTGAGATAGTTGGCGTAGCCATAGCAAGTAGGACAAGGCTTGCGCCGATAAGGACAGAACCAGTTCCATTTTTGAGGGAACGGATGCTGTAGACCATTTTTTTCTCAGTTTGAGCTGGTGTTTTTCTCATAATGATTCTCCAATCAATAAATTTCTATATCAGTATAGCATGTAGCAAAATAATATGCAAGCGTTTTCTTTGGTTTGTCAAAGAAATTCTTACTTTTGAGAAGTTTTCCGTATTATTTTATATATCAGTATAAATGGTGGAGATAAAAATGTCACATAAGACAAGACGTATTATTAGGAAGAGGATGTGTTCTCAGATATTTTTATTCAGAAATTGATCTCTAATATTTCTTTTAAAAAGTTCATCTAGCGAAACTATAAATAGGAAGAGAAAAAGCTAGCGCTTCTCAAGTTTTATCTAGTTTCCAAACTATAGTATTTACTGGAAATCTAAAGAAAATATCAGAAAAATTCAGCAAACGTTTTCTTCTTATTTTCTTGACTTTTTTGCTGGTTTGTGCTTGACTTTTACTTGAAATTTGATAGACTATAGACAAATAGGAAAACGTATTCATTTAAAAACGGAGGAATAAGGAATGAATCAAGAAAAACGTTTGCATCGCTTTGTCAAAAAGTGTGGACTCGGTGTGTGTAGTGCTGTTGTTGCGGCCTTTTTATTGAACGCTCAGGGAGTAGCTTTGGCTACAGAGCAAGGGAATCGTCCAGTTGAGACAGAAAACATCGCTCGTGGAAAACAAGCTAGTCAAAGTTCTACTGCTTATGGAGGAACTGCTATACGAGCAGTGGATGGTAATGTTGATAGTGACTATGGGCACCATTCTGTAACGCACACAAACTTTGAAGACAATGCTTGGTGGCAAGTTGATCTTGGAAAAACAGAGAATGTTGGAAAAGTTAAACTTTACAATCGTGGAGATGGGGATGTAGCTAATCGTCTTTCCAATTTTGATGTTGTTTTGTTAAATGAAGCAAAACAAGAAGTTGCTCGTCAACACTTTGATAGTTTGAATGGGAAGGCAGAACTTGAAGTTTTCTTCACCGCCAAAGACGCTCGTTATGTAAAAGTGGAGTTGAAAACTAAAAATACCCCATTGAGCTTGGCAGAAGTGGAAGTATTCCGTTCAGCAACAACTCAAGTTGGACAGGATAGAACTGCACCAGTAGTAGATCAAACATCAGCATTGAAAGACTACCTTTTTGGCTTAACTTATAATCCTTTGGATATTTTAACTCGCAAGGGAGAAACCTTAGAAAATCGCTACAACACAAGTGCTAAGGAACAAAATGGAGAGTTTGTCGTTGTAGAAAAAATCAAGAAAACCCTCTCTACAGGCACAGCAGATGTTTCCATCAATGGAAATCAAAATGTCTTCCTAGGTGGCTTGTATAAGGCAAACCAAAATCTGCTAGAAAATCAGCCAGAATTGATTAGTCTTGCCCGTGCAAAGGGGACAGTCAGCGTCGATTTACCTGGTATGATTCAGTCTGACAGCCGAATTGAAGCAGATCCTACAACTAGTGGTATGCAGTCTGCGATGAATACCTTGGTTGAAAGATGGACAAAGAATTACTCATCTAGCCATTCCGTTCCTGCCCGTGTTCAGTATGAATCAACTACAGCCTATAGCATGAACCAATTGAAAGCAAAATTTGGTGCAGACTTTGAAAAAGCAGGTGCACCGCTCAAGATTGACTTTGAGGCTGTGCAAAAGGGTGAAAAGCAAATTGAAGTTGTAAACTTCAAACAAATCTACTATACAGCGACATTTGATGCACCGACCAATCCAGCGGCTGTATTTGACAAGAGTGTGACACCTGAAGATTTAAAACAAAGAGGCGTTGATTCACAAACTCCACCTGTATATGTATCAAACGTTTCTTACGGACGTCAAATCTATGTTAAGTTTGAGTCAACAAGTAAGTCTACTGAATTAAAAGCAGCTATCAATGCGGTTATCAAAGGCGCAACAATTGCTCCAAATTCTGAATGGAGCCGTCTATTGAAGAATACTTCTGTAACAGCGGTAATTGTAGGAGGTAATGCTAGCGGTGCCGCCAAAGTTGTCACAGGAACAGTCGAAAACTTGAAGGAACTCATCAGAGAAGGAGCTAACTTTAGCGCTCAAAGTCCAGCTGTGCCAATCTCATATAAGACTGCCTTCCTAAAAGATAATGCCCAAGCAACTTTACAAAATAGTACAGACTATATCGAAACGAAGGTTACTTCTTACAAAAATGGCTTCTTGAAACTTCATCATAAGGGTGCTTATGTTGCGCGTTACTACATCTATTGGGATGAAATTACATATGATGAACAAGGAAATCCAGAAATCCGTTCACGTCAATGGGAAGATAACGGAAAAAACAGAACTTCAGGCTTCCAAACAGAGATTCAATTTAAAGGAAATGTCCGTAATCTTCGCATCAAGGTTCAAGAAAAGACGGGTCTTGTATGGGAACCATGGCGTACAGTTTACAACCGCACAGACTTACCACTAGTACAACAGCGTACAATTACACATTGGGGAACAACTCTAAACCCTAAAGTTGATGAAAAAATTGTGAATGAGTAACGATTTGATTTACTTGATTCGATAGTAAACAGTGAAGAGGAGAAACTTCGATTTCTCCTCTTTTATGATTGACTTTTGAGAGAATGAAAAGGGTAACTTCTATAGCAGATTGAAACTAGAATAGTACGTTGTTGCTATTAAAACATTTCTAGAAATTAAGTTGACTTTCCCAATAGATTTGTTCATGTCTTATTTCAATTCAATATAAAACTAACTTCCAGTTTTCCACAACCTAGCTTTTAGTATGAGAAAAAATGCGTTGTTACAGACATAAGGAGCTTTTTGAGAAGTGGGCAATCCGTGCAATCAGATTTGACGGATGTTGGATGCATGATGCGATTGCGCTTAATTTCCTTTGAAATCGTTGACGGGCCTTTTCCCATATTCTCAACGATGGAACGGAAAGTCTCACACTTAATTCCACCATAAAAATCCGTTTTAGACTAATTTCCACTTTGGTAAGGCAAGTGGAAATTACTTTGAGAACTTACCCCCCAGCTAAAAAGGTAAATTCCCAAACTAA
>NZ_VMMI01000039.1:0-8930 GCF_013277125.1 Streptococcus sp. 4094
GGATAGAACTGACGAAGTCAGCTCAAAACACTGTTTTGAGGTTGCAGATAGAACTGACGAAGTCAGTAACATATACCTACGACAAGGCGACGCTGACGTGGTTTGAAGAAGTATAAGTATATAGTTTAAAACTATAACTAGCTCTTGAAAAGAAGAAAATGAGTTGATGAAAATAAGTGGTACAATAGTTACTATAGATTTGGAGGAATTGTATGAGCAAGGAATTACACATTAACACAATTTTGGCCCAGGCGGGTATTAAGTCAGATGAAGCGACAGGTGCATTGGTGACACCGCTTCATTTTTCAACGACCTATCAGCATCCAGAGTTTGGTAGATCTACTGGATTTGACTATACGCGTACTAAAAACCCAACTCGTAGCAAGGCTGAAGAAGTCTTGGCGGCCATTGAGTCAGCTGATTATGCCCTAGCGACTAGTTCAGGGATGTCAGCTATTGTACTGGCCTTTAGTGTCTTTCCAGTAGGAAGTAAGGTCTTGGCTGTCCGTGACCTTTACGGTGGTTCTTTCCGCTGGTTCAATCAAGTGGAGCAGGAAGGCCGTTTCCATTTTACCTATGCCAATACAGAAGAAGAGTTGATTGCCGAGTTAGAAAAGGACGTAGATGTCCTCTATATCGAAACACCAACCAATCCCTTGATGTTGGAATTTGATATCGAAAAACTAGCAAAATTGGCTCATGCTAAGGGTGCCAAAGTGGTGGTGGACAATACCTTCTACAGCCCTATCTACCAACGTCCGATTGAAGATGGAGCAGATATCGTTCTCCATTCAGCAACCAAGTATCTGGCAGGCCACAATGATGTCCTGGCTGGAGTGGTTGTGACCAATAGTTTAGAACTATACGAGAAGCTTTTCTACAATCTCAATACGACAGGGGCAGTCTTGTCACCATTTGACAGCTATCAATTGATTCGTGGTCTCAAGACCTTGTCTCTTCGTATGGAGCGCTCAACAGCTAATGCCCAAGAAGTGGTTGCCTTTTTGAAGGATTCTCCAGCAGTTAAGGAAGTTCTCTATACTGGTCGTGGGGGCATGATTTCCTTTAAAGTAGCCGATGAAACGCGCATTCCACATATTTTGAACAGTCTCAAGGTCTTCTCTTTTGCGGAAAGTTTGGGTGGGGTAGAAAGTCTCATTACTTATCCAACGACTCAAACCCATGCTGATATTCCAGCAGAAGTGCGCCATTCCTATGGTTTGACAGATGACCTCTTGCGTTTGTCGATTGGGATTGAGGATGCTAGAGATTTGATTGCAGATTTGCACCAAGCCTTGGAAGGATAAGACAAAGATGGGAAAATATGATTTTACAAGCCTGCCCAACCGTTTAGGGCACCATACCTATAAATGGAAAGAAACAGAAACGGATAGTGAAGTTCTACCAGCTTGGATAGCGGATATGGACTTTGTAGTCTTGCCTGAAATCCGCCAAGCCGTGCAGACTTATGCGGATCAACTGGTTTATGGCTATACCTATGCCAGTGATGAGTTAATTAAGGAAGTTCAAAAGTGGGAAGCCACACAACACGGTTACCACTTTGACAAAGAGGCTCTTGTCTTTATCGAGGGTGTGGTACCAGCTATCTCAACAGCTATTCAAGCCTTTACAAAAGAAGGCGAGGCAGTTCTGATTAACACACCTGTCTACCCACCTTTTGCTCGCAGTGTCAAGTTGAATAATCGTAGATTGATTACCAATTCTTTGGTGGAAAAGGATGGTCTGTTTGAGATTGACTTTGACCAACTTGAAAAGGATTTGGTGGAAGAGGATGTCAAACTTTATATTCTCTGCAATCCTCACAATCCTGGTGGACGTGTTTGGGAAAAAGAAGTGTTGGAGAAGATTGGTCAACTCTGTCAAAAATATGGTGTTTTCTTGGTTTCAGATGAGATTCACCAAGATTTGGCCCTCTTTGGTCACAAACACCAGTCTTTCAATACTGTCAACCCTGACTTTAAAGAATTTGCGATTGTCTTGAGCAGTGCTACTAAAACCTTTAATATTGCTGGGACAAAAAATTCCTATGCAGTCATTGAAAATCCTAAGTTGCGACTGGCTTTCCAGAAACGTCAATTGGTCAATAATCAGCATGAAATTTCAGGCTTGGGCTATTTGGCGACAGAAGCTGCTTATCGCTATGGGAAGGATTGGCTAGAGGAACTTAAGCAAGTCTTTGAAGACCACATCAATTATGTGGTGGATTTATTTGGAAAAGAGACTAAAATCAAGGTCATGAAACCACAAGGAACCTACTTGATTTGGCTTGATTTTTCAGCCTATGACCTGACTGATGAAACATTGCAAGAGCTGTTGAGAAATGAAGCTAAGGTTATCCTCAATCGTGGTTTGGATTTTGGGGAGGAAGGAAGTCTCCATGCCCGTCTCAATGTAGCCATGCCTAAATCTCTGTTGCAAGAAGTTTGTCAGCGAATTGTGACGACTTTTGCTAAACTTTAAAAATCCAGCCTTCTAGGAGAAAAGTATCCCTAGAAGGCTATTTTCATAGGGGAAAATATGGTATAATAAAAAGATAAGGTAAAGGTAAAAATATGGCTAAATTGATTCCGGGGAAAGTCCGTATCGAAGGCGTTGCCCTTTATGAAACTGGTAAGGTTGACATCATCAAGGAAAAGAATAATCGGCTCTACGCTCGTGTTGCAGAAGAAGAACTGCGCTATAGTTTAGAGGATGATTTGGTTTTTTGTGCCTGCGATTTTTTCCAAAAGAGGGGCTACTGTGTGCATTTGGCAGCGCTGGAGCATTTTCTGAAAAATGATGAGCGTGGTCAGGAAATCTTGCAGAGTCTGGAAGAAGGTCATGAAGAAAAAGAGGCCGTTGAAACTAAGGTGACCTTGGGTGGCAAATTTTTGGACCGAATCTTATCTCCAAAATCAGAACGTGCCTATGAATTATCGGCTGTCGGTCAGGTGGAAGCAGGAACCAATCATATCTTGTGGACGCTGAGAATTGGGCAAATCAATAGCCAAAAATACTATGTCATTCGAGATATTCTACTCTTTTTAAGGATTGTCGAGCAGAGAAAGTCTTATATGATTGGCAAGATTTATGAGGAGTCTCTTTCTTGGGAAGCCTTTGATGAGGCCAGTCAAGAACTTCTGACTTTCTTGCGAGGACTGATGGAGGAAGGACAGGCTCCAGACCTCTTTTTCCAAAACCAAGGTCGGCACCTCTTTTTCCCTCTGACTTTTTTTGAGCAGGGTGTGAATTTACTGATGACCTTGCCCCATTTTCAATTTGACCATCAAGTGGATAGCTATCAGACTCTGCTTTTTCAGGATATGCATGCTGATGCCAATCTCTTTGCCTTTACAGTAACAGTATACTCGGACTATTTTGAAATGGAAATCAGTGAGAGTCCTAGGGTCAATGTTTTTTATCAGGGAGCTGTGCTTTTCCATAAAGGTCAGGTTTATTTTCAAACAGACCAGCAGATGCAACTTCTAAAGGAAATTAAAGCGCTGCCTGTGGATCAGCATGGAAAGAAATACCTGCAATTTGATAGCAGTGACCGAGATAAGTTGGCTTCTTGTCTAACGCTCTTTGGCCAGATGGGGACTGTTTCAGCTCCAGAACGGCTACAAATCAAAACTTTTGCGCCCTCTTTTTACTTTGACAGAGAAGAAGATAATCGGATTCGTTTAGAAATTCAGTTTGATTATGGGGATAGGCAGGTATCAAGCCGACAAGAGCTAGAAGAATTGCCGTTTTCAAGTGATGCTGACTTAGAAGAAAGAATTTTCCAATTCTGTTTGGTTGCAGGTTTTGAAGCAGACTTTCAATCTTGGCGTCAGGCCCTAAAAGCAGAGTCTGTCTATCATTTCTTCCACGAAATCATTCCAGTCTTTGAAAAACTCGGTCATGTTGACCTATCAGACAAGCTAGAAGAGCTTTATAGCTTAGCGAGTCCTCAAGTGCAGATTGCTTCCAAGGGAGGTCTCTTGGAAATCCAATTTGATTTTCAAGATATTGCCCAAGAGGAAATTGACCAAGCCATGCAGGCCTTGGTTGCCAATCAAGATTTTTATATCGATTCGTCCAATCAAGTCTACTTTTTTGATGAAGAAACCAAGAAAATTCGCCAAAATTTACAGGAATTGGGGCAATTTGAGTTAAAAGATGGCTCCTTACAGGCTCGAAAATCCTTGGCCTACAGTTTAGCCCATCTCTTTGAAGGGCGTGACCGTGTTTCTTTTTCACAAGAATTCCAGAATCTGGCTCATGATTTGACGCATCCAGAGGACTTCCCTCGACAAGCAACTCAGGTTCAGGCTGATTTGCGAGATTATCAGGAAAAGGGAATCGGCTGGCTGCAAATGCTCCATCATTATGGTTTTGGTGGGATTTTGGCTGATGATATGGGATTGGGGAAAACCCTTCAGACCATTGCTTTTTTGACCAGTCAAGTGACAAAAGAAAGTCGGGTTTTGATTCTCGCTCCATCTGGTTTGATTTACAACTGGGCAGATGAATTTCAGAAATTTGCCCCACAGTTGGATGTAGCTGTTGTTCATGGCTTGAAAGCTAGTCGTGAAGAGATTCTTGCTGAAAGCCATCAAATCTATGTGACGAGCTATGCTACCTTCCGTCAGGACAGTGAGCTTTATCAGGGGATGGCCTTTGATTTCCTTTTCTTAGATGAAGCTCAGGTTATGAAAAATGCCCAGACTAAGATTGCCCAGACCTTGAGACAATTTGTGGTGCCGTCAGTTTTTGCCTTGTCAGGGACTCCGATTGAAAACCATCTAGGTGAGCTGTGGTCTATTTTCCAAATCGTCATGCCAGGACTCTTGCCAAGCAAGAAAGAATTTATGAAATTGCCAGCAGAGCGAGTGGCTCAGTTTATCAAGCCTTTCGTGATGCGACGCAAGAAAGAAGAAGTGCTGACTGAATTACCAGACTTGATTGAAGTGGTTTATAAGAATGAACTTGAAGACCAGCAAAAGGCTATCTATCTAGCCCAGTTGCAACAGATGAGAGATAGATTGGCTCAAGTGTCAGATCAGGAATTTCAGCGAAGTCGGGTGGAAATCTTGTCTGGTCTGATGCGCTTGCGTCAAATTTGTGACACTCCTGCCCTCTTTATGGGAGATTATCAGGGAGCCAGTGGCAAACTGGATAGTCTTCGAGACCTGCTGGTACAGGTGGCAGACGGTGGACACCGTGTCTTGATTTTCTCACAGTTCAAGGGAATGTTGGAGAAAATTGAACAAGAATTGCCAGACTTGGGCATGACTTCCTTTAAAATTACGGGTTCAACCCCAGCCAAGGAAAGACAAGACATGACCAAGGCCTTTAACCAAGGGGAAAGAGATGCCTTTCTGATTTCCCTCAAGGCTGGTGGTGTCGGACTGAACCTGACAGGTGCTGATACGGTTATCTTGGTTGACCTTTGGTGGAATCCTGCGGTGGAGGCGCAAGCCATTGGCCGTGCCCATCGGATGGGTCAGGAAGAAACGGTTGAGGTTTATCGCTTGGTGACCAAGGGAACTATTGAAGAAAAAATTCAGGAACTCCAAGAACAGAAGAAACATCTGGTGTCACAAGTATTGGATGGCACAGAGTCACGTGGCAGTCTGACCCTAGCAGAAATTAGAGAAATTTTGGGAATTTCTGAAGCCAGCACTTGAAAAATCAAGACAATACGCTATAATGAAGTGTTGAAAGGAAATAGAAAATGAAACAAGAACGATTTCCATTGGTGTCAGATGACGAGGTCATGTTGACTGAAATGCCAGTCATGAACTTGTACGATGAGTCTGATCTGATCAGTAATATCAAGGGTGAGTATCGAGATAAAAATTATTTAGAATGGGCTCCTATTACTGAAGAGGCGCCAGTTAAACCGATTGAAAAGCAAGTCGAGAAACCTAAAAAGGCTCCTTTAGGGGTTAAAAAAGAAGGAAAGAGTTATGCTGAGGTGGCGCGTGAAGAAGCGCGTGCAGACTTGAAAAAGAAACGCTCTGCTAACTATCTAACTCAGGATTTCAGCCGTGCGAGACGTCATTCTAAATCAGGCCTTCTTAGACAGGGCAATCAACCGACCGCGCCTTTCCAAAAGGAAAATCCTGGTGAATTTGTCAAATATAGCCAAAAATTGACCCAGTCTCAGTACATCTTGGCGGAAGAAGTTCATTCTATCCCTACCAAGAATGAAGAAGTGTCAGCACCTGCTCCAAAGAAAAACAACTATGATTTTCTAAAGAAGAGCCAAATCTACAATAAAAAAAGTAAACAAACAGAACAAGAACGTCGGGTTGCCCAAGAGTTGAATCTGACCAGAATTACAGAATAGGGGAGAAAACATGCCAAAGACATATCATTTTATCGGAATTAAGGGATCAGGGATGAGTGCCTTAGCCTTGATGTTGCACCAAATGGGGCATAAGGTACAGGGATCAGATGTTGAAAAGTACTACTTTACTCAACGTGGTCTTGAGCAGGCAGGCATTACCATTCTTCCTTTTGATGAAAAGAACCTAGACGGTGATATGGAAATTATCGCTGGAAATGCCTTTCGTCCAGATAACAACGTCGAAATTGCCTATGCAGACCAAAATGGTATCAGCTACAAACGTTATCATGAATTTCTAGGTAGCTTTATGCGTGACTTTGTCAGCATGGGAGTAGCTGGAGCGCATGGAAAAACTTCAACGACAGGTATGTTGTCTCACGTCTTGTCTCACATCACAGACACCAGCTTTTTGATTGGAGATGGAACAGGTCGTGGTTCGGCCAATGCCAAATATTTTGTCTTTGAGTCTGACGAATATGAGCGTCACTTCATGCCTTACCACCCAGAATACTCTATTATCACCAACATTGACTTTGACCATCCAGACTATTTCACAAGCCTCGAGGATGTTTTCAATGCCTTTAACGACTATGCCAAACAAATTACCAAGGGGCTTTTTGTCTATGGTGAAGATGCAGAATTGCGTAAAATTACGGCTAATGCTCCGATTTATTATTATGGTTTTGAAGCAGAAGGTAATGACTTTGTAGCTAGTGAGCTTCTTCGTTCAACAACTGGTTCAATCTTCACCGTTCATTTCCGTGGACAAGACTTGGGGCAATTCCACATTCCAACCTTTGGTCGTCACAATATCATGAATGCGACAGCCGTTATTGGTCTTCTTTACACAGCAGGATTTGATTTGAACTTGGTGCGTGAGCACTTGAAAACATTTGCCGGTGTTAAGCGTCGTTTCACTGAGAAAATTGTCAATGACACAGTGATTATCGATGACTTTGCCCACCATCCAACAGAAATTATTGCGACCTTGGATGCGGCTCGTCAGAAATACCCAAGCAAGGAAATTGTAGCAGTCTTCCAACCGCATACCTTTACAAGAACCATTGCCTTGTTGGACGAATTTGCTCACGCTTTGAACCAAGCGGATGCTGTTTACCTAGCGCAAATCTATGGATCTGCTCGTGAAGTAGACCATGGAGATGTCAAGGTAGAAGACCTAGCCAAAAAAATCAACAAAAAACACCAAGTGATCACTGTTGAAAATGTTTCTCCACTCCTTGACCATGACAATGCTGTCTATGTCTTTATGGGAGCAGGAGACATCCAAACCTATGAATACTCATTTGAGCGACTCTTGTCAAACTTGACAAGCAATGTTCAATAGGATGCTCCCATGGAAATTCCAATTAAGATTATTCAGGCAAGTATACCTGATTTGGCTGAGATAGAGGCACTTCAGGCCTCGTCTTTTCCAGCTGAAAAGCAGCAACCTTCCCATATCTTAGAAGAAAGTATCCGTAAGTGTGCGGATACCTTTCTTCTAGCTAGGGATGAAAATAAACTTTTAGGCTATATCCTATCAAGTCCCCAGTCAGACAATCCGCAATGTCTAAAAATACATTCTTTAGTTATCGAGGCTGACCATCAGAGACAAGGATTGGGAACACTTCTTCTTGCAGCCTTGAAAGAGGTGGCAGTTGAACTGGATTACAAAGGGATTCGTTTGGAGAGTCCTGATGAGCTGCTTTCCTATTTTGAAATGAACGGTTTTATCGATGAAGAAACTTCCCTTTATGCAACTAGCCAGGGTTTTAGTATGATTTGGTTTAATCCCTTTTATCTGGAGGCACAATGAAGATCAGACAAGCAAGATTAGAAGATTTAGAACGTATCGTTGAGATTGAACTAGAAAATTTCTCGGTTGAAGAAGCCATTCCTCATTCTGTCTTTGAGGCACATTTGCGAGAAATTCAGACCTCTTTTCTGGTTGCAGAAAAAGAGGGCAGGATTATGGGTTATATAGAAGGACCAGTTGGCCCCCACCGTCATCTGCAAGACCAGTCTTTTACAGAAGAAATAAAAGACTATAGTCATGAGCCTGGTGGCTATATCTCTGTGACCTGTCTTTCTATTGCCAAGGAGGCCCAGGGGATAGGACTGGGTCAGCAATTGCTAACAGCCTTGAAAGAACTTGCTCTTGAAGATGAGAGAGAAGGCATTAATCTAACCTGTCATGACTATCTCATCGCCTACTATGAAAAACACGGATTTATCAACGAAGGCTTGTCTCAGTCAATCTTTGCAGGGGAAACTTGGTATGATATGGTCTGGGAAGCTAATACTCTTCGAAAATCAAATTCAAACCACGTCAGCGTCGCCTTACCGTACTCAAGTACAGCTTGCGGCTAGCTTCCTAGTTTGCTCTTTGATTTTCATTGAGTATTAGTTGCTAGAGAAAGGCACTCGTAAAGCCTAGGTCACAGGTGAAGATATGACTGAGGATTTGAAAAATTAGATATGTAGAAAATAACCGTTAAGCCTCGTTCTTAGCGGTTATTTATATTGTTTAATAGCGCTGATATTTCATCAATGATGTTTGACTTTGTGATTTTGGTAGTGGTTCAATTTGATT
>NZ_VMMI01000004.1:0-35563 GCF_013277125.1 Streptococcus sp. 4094
TTACTTTGAGAAGTTAGCCTTTCAATAAAATAGCCACTTTCTTCCCTATTCTGCTAGGCTATTGCCCGAGTTTATGATACAATAGGTAGAAACAATAATTTTAAAAAGGAGAAAAGACACATGCACATTTTTGATGAGCTAAAAGAGCGTGGTTTGATTTTTCAAACGACTGATGAAGAAGCTTTGCGTAAAGCCCTAGAAGAAGGTCAAGTTTCTTATTATACTGGCTACGATCCAACTGCTGACAGCCTTCACCTAGGCCACCTTGTCGCAATCTTGACAAGTCGTCGCTTGCAACTAGCAGGTCACAAACCTTATGCGCTCGTTGGCGGTGCTACTGGTCTCATCGGAGATCCGTCCTTCAAAGATGCTGAACGTAGTCTCCAAACAAAAGACACAGTAGATGGCTGGGTCAAGTCTATCCAAGGACAACTTTCTCGTTTTCTTGATTTTGAAAATGGCGAAAACAAGGCTGTCATGGTCAACAACTACGACTGGTTTGGCAGCATCAGCTTCATTGACTTCCTCCGTGATATCGGAAAATACTTCACTGTCAACTACATGATGAGCAAGGAATCTGTGAAAAAACGAATTGAAACAGGAATTTCTTACACTGAGTTCGCTTACCAAATCATGCAAGGTTACGACTTCTTCGTTCTTAACCAAGACCACAACGTAACGCTTCAAATCGGTGGTTCTGACCAGTGGGGAAATATGACAGCTGGTACCGAATTGCTTCGTCGTAAAGCTGACAAGACTGGCCACGTAATCACAGTACCGCTTATCACAGATGCAACTGGTAAGAAATTTGGTAAATCAGAAGGAAATGCCGTCTGGCTTAATCCTGAAAAGACTTCTCCATACGAAATGTACCAATTTTGGATGAACGTTATGGACGCAGACGCTGTTCGCTTCTTGAAGATTTTTACTTTCTTGTCACTTGATGAGATTGAAGACATCCGTAAACAATTTGAAGCAGCTCCACACGAACGCTTGGCACAAAAAGTCTTGGCTCGTGAAGTCGTTACACTTGTTCACGGAGAAGAAGCTTACAAAGAAGCCCTCAACATCACTGAGCAACTCTTTGCAGGAAACATCAAAAACCTTTCTGTCAAAGAGCTCAAACAAGGACTTCGTGGTGTGCCAAACTACCAAGTACAAGTAGATGAAAATCACAATATCGTGGAACTGCTCGTGTCATCTGGTGTGGTTAACTCAAAACGTCAAGCCCGTGAAGATGTCCAAAACGGAGCTATCTACGTAAACGGCGACCGTATCCAAGACCTTGACTATGTCTTGAACGACGCAGATAAGCTTGAGAACGAACTGACTGTTATCCGTCGCGGGAAGAAAAAATACTTTGTACTGACTTACTAAACTGTTCAACATTTACCTATAGAAAAAAGGAGTTGCCCTCGAGAAAGGTAACTCCTTTTTGTTGTTGATAATCACATCTATCTAGCCTTAATAGACAGGCTACGCAGGACTATGCGTAAGGTTGTTAGATTATGTAAGATAGAGAGATTTGAAGGACTGAGCCAATTAAACAAGCCAAAGCCAATCAAACTACTATTTACGACAACGGTATCTTGAATATTCTTCTTGATGAGTGTTTGCAAAGATGATGATAGCCAATCCAACTCTTGGAAGAAATCCAAACGATTATCTAACAATAAGATATCGCTCATCTGCTTAGAAATATCTGCACTCTCATTCATCACCACACCGATATCTGATAGGGTTAGAGCAGCTGAGTCATTCAACCCATCCCCAACCATCAAAATAGTGTGACCTGCTTTCTGCAGTTCCTCTACTAACTCAAATTTCCCATCAGGTTTCAAGTCTGTATAGACCTGATCAAAGGGCAAATCTTTGACTAATTCCTCTGTTCTAACCAAGGTGTCCCCTGTTGCCAGAATCAATTTTTTCCCTTGTGCCTTAAGTTTCTCCAAGGCTGCTTTTGCTTCTTTTCTCAAAGGAGTATGAATACAGAACATTCCAATCAATTCATTCTGATAAGCCAAGAATAAGAGATTGTAGTGACTCTTGTACTCTTCAATTAAAGCATGTTGTTCTGAACTGATATGAATCTGTTCATCCTGCATCAAGACATAATTCCCAATAAGAACTGGTTGCCCATCTATATGAGATTTAATCCCCTTGCTTGCGATATATTGGAGTTTCCCATGCATTTCCTCATGTTCAATTCCCTCTATCTCGGCTTGCTTGACGATGGCATTAGCAATAGGATGATAAATGTGTTCCTCAAGACAGGCACTGATTCTGAGAATATCTTCCTCACTATAGTCCCCAAAAGGTAACACCTTTTCAACTATCGGATAGCTAGTTGTGATTGTTCCCGTCTTATCAAACAAGAAAGTATCAACTTCCAGATATTTCTCCAGAACATCCCCATCCTTAATCACCATTTCACGATTCAACCCCTCCTTGATAGCTGTCAAATAAGCTACAGGAGTAGAGATTTTCAAAGCGCAGGAGAAATCGACCAATAGGAAAGAAATAGCCTTCGAAAAAGAACCTGTCAATAGGTAAGTCAGCCCAGCCCCCAAGAAATTATATTTGACGACCTTGTCCGCCATCTTGATGAAATAGCGTTGTTTCGTTTTCTTGTTTTCTTCAGATTTCTTCATCAACTCAATCAGCTGTAAAATACGGCTGTTCATCTGATTATCGGTTACACGAATGCGTAGCTCCCCAGTCTCCAAGACTGTGTTTGCACAAACCGAATCAGACTCTCTTTTTTCAACTGGAAAACTCTCTCCCGTCAAGGAACTTTCGTTGACCATACCTAAACCTGAAACTACTTGTCCATCAAACAGAATTTCATTTCCTTGAGATAGGACCAAGACATCTCCTATTTGAACGTCGGAACTCTTGATACTAACGACCGTATCGCCCTGTACTAAGAATACATCGCTCTCTTTTGCAAGAAGACTCTGTTCTAAATCTGTTGCAGTTTTTTTCAAGGACCACTGATCTAAATGATTCCCCAAATCAAGCATAAACATGATATTGCTAGCTGTCTTAGATTGGTTCATAAACAAGGACAATAAAATCGCCGAACAGTCCAAAACCTCCATCGTTAGTTCCTTACGCGCTAGTGTTTGATAGGCTTCTCTAATATAACCAAAAGCCTGATAACAAGTCCATATATAGCGAATAGGATACGGCACAAAACTACGAAAAAGTATACGCTTAATCGCTGCACCTGAAACTATAGAATAAGCACTCTCTTCTCTACGAATGGGAAGAGTCATCAACTCAGAAACATTCCCTTTATCAATTCTTTTTAAAAAGGCTTCTGCATTATCTAATACAGAAAAGCCTTCTTTTATACGTAGAGTAAAGTGCTGTTGATCCATGTAAAACTGGATAGACTCAATCCCCTTTTCATCTCTCGCCAAGGAACGAAGATAGTCTTGAATATCCAAGGTGAGTGAAAAAGAAGATGATAGTCGGATATGTTGGTATCCTCTATGTAGCACTTTAAAAGACATATTATTCTCCTATAAGGCTATCTAATTGCTCTTCTTTTTTCTCTTGCTCGTACAAATATTTGGCATCTTGCAAGACATCGTCTCCATGTTGCTTCACAACAGAAACAGATGCGTCTAGCCCGTCTTTCAACTTGTAAGCCTTAGCCAAAGCTTTAGAATAACCTTTTTTAGCTTCCTTACTTGCCAAGATTTTCAAACCAAGGGTACCAAATGCAACTCCACCTAAAAAGAGTGATGATTTTTTCGCAACTTTTGCGACGGTCAATACTTCTTTTAACATACTTATTTCCTCCTAGCTATTATTATATAACAATTTAGATATAAAAGCAATTTAATTTTGGCACTTTGAAAAGTAATTATACTACTATTTAATTTTATTACAAATCATCCTAAAGTTGCTTTCATTTGCCTCTTTTGATACACTTAAACTATGAATACAAATCTCAAACCTAAACTCCAGCGTTTTGCTTCTGCGACTGCCTTTGCCTGCCCTATCTGCCAAGAAAATCTGACTCTGGTAGAGACTAGTCTCAAGTGCTGCAACCGTCATTCTTTTGACTTGGCGAAATTCGGCTATGTCAATCTAGCACCTCAAATTAAACAATCTGCTAACTACGACAAGGAAAACTTTCAAAACCGCCAACAAATCCTAGAAGCCGGTTTTTATCAAGCTATCTTAGAGGCTGTATCTGACTTGCTTGCTAGCTCAGAAACTAGCACAACAATTTTGGATATCGGCTGTGGCGAAGGTTTCTACTCTCGCAAACTCCAAGAAAGTCACCCTGAAAAAACTTTCTATGCCTTTGACATCTCCAAAGATTCCGTCCAAATCGCTGCTAAGAGCGAACCGAACTGGGCAGTCAATTGGTTCGTTGGCGATCTGGCTCGGCTGCCTATAAAAGACGCAAACATGGATATCCTGCTTGATATCTTCTCACCTGCAAACTATGGAGAATTTCGTCGCGTTTTATCCAAAGACGGTATCTTGATAAAGGTTATCCCAACTGAAAATCACCTCAAAGAAATCCGTCAAAGGGTACAGGACCAGCTGACAAACAAGGACTATTCCAACCAAGATATTAAAAATCATTTCCAAGAACACTTTACCATCCTATCTAGCCAAACGGCCTCTCTGACTAAGACTATTACAGCAGAGCAGCTCCAAGCCCTACTCAGTATGACGCCTCTCCTCTTTCACATCGACCAGAGCAAGATTGACTGGAGCCAACTGACAGAGATTACCATCGAAGCGGAGATCCTTGTTGGGAAAGCATTCTAAACTAGACTTCGCAAAGGTAGAAAACTTACTGAAAATCCTCAATATTACAAAAACGCATAAGAACAGGTGCTCACAAAAACCTTAATCTTATGCGTTTTGTTATAGTTTCCATACATATTAAGAGGAAATATTTGAAACCAGTTCTTTTAATAACCATTGAATACCATATAGTACATTTGCCCCAAATATGATATAGGCCGTATAAATCAAGTATTTCGATTTTTCCCGCCTCAAAGAATAGATCTTATACAAAATAAATAAATTTAAAATAATAAATAATAGAGACAAAACCTTCCCCCAAAAATCAATCATAAAAGTAGCCAGTCAGGCATAGTTCTAATATTTATTTTCGATTCGAGATAACAAACTTATCAATAAATAGCAAGTGAAATAAGGCCAGTACCAGACCCCAAACGCTACCACGAAAAGAGATTTCTTGATGATTGAGAGGAAACAAATCATGGTTACCAATATAGAGGCATGTCAAAATAACAAATAGAATCCAAAATAAATCCGTCCATTTATATTTTGAAAAATATTTTTTCCACATAAAAACACCTTCTTTCCTATAATCATATTATAATACTTTGTGTAAGCGAATACAAGAGATATGAGATTGAAAGAGAGTAAAAAGCAGTATTTCTAAGCCTTCACTGTATCTATAATTTCTCTATTTTTAGACAGGATTGACTAAAATTCACATCATTCAAAAAAAGCGAATTTCAATCGAAATTCGCTTTTTTACAAAATGTATTAATATAAACTTGTATCTTAGTTCAAGTGCCAGATATCTTCGTTATACTGAGCGATTGTACGGTCAGATGAGAAGAATCCTGCTTTAGAAATGTTAACAATAACTTTATCCAACCATGCATCACGGTCTTCGTAGTCAGCCAACATTTGCTCTTTGACGTTGATGTAGTCTTCCAAATCAAGAAGAGTCATGAACCAGTCTTTGTTGATCAATTCATTGTAAAGACGTTCCAAGCGCTCTTTATTTCCAGCTGCAAGAACTGCATCGCTAACGATGAAGTCAACCAATGGTTTGATAGCTTTACGAGCGTAGAATTCGCTTGATTTGTAAGCTGCTTTTGCGTAAAGGTCGATAACAGTTTCTGAATCTTCACCGAAGATGTAGATGTTTTCATCTCCAACCAACTCAGCAATTTCCACGTTAGCACCGTCCATAGTACCAAGAGTCAAAGCTCCGTTCAACATGAATTTCATGTTACCAGTACCTGAAGCTTCTTTAGAAGCAAGTGAGATTTGCTCTGAGATATCACATGCCGGGATAAGGAAGCTTGCTGCAGTAACGTTGTAGTTTTCAACCATAACTACTTGCAAGTGTGGAGCTACTGCTGGATCGTTAGCAATAACTTCTGACATGCAAAGAATCAAGTGGATGATGTCTTGAGCGATTGTGTAGGCTGGAGCTGCTTTACCACCAAAGAAGATTGTGATTGGGCGAGCAGGGATGTTACCAGCTTTGATGTCAAGGTATTTGTGGATGACGTACAAAGCGTTCATTTGTTGGCGTTTGTACTCGTGAAGACGTTTGATTTGGATATCAAAGATAGAGTTTGGATTGATTTCCACACCTTGGTGTTCTTTCAAGTGACGAGCCAATTTACGTTTGTTGTGAGCCTTGATGCTTTCCAATTTTTCTTTGACAGCTGCTTTGTCTTCATAAGACAAAAGTTTTTCAAGCTCATCTGCTTCATGGTGCCAACCGTCTCCAAGAATCTCATCCAAGTAGTGAGACAATCTTGGGTTAGCATGCATGAGCCAACGACGGAAAGTGATACCGTTTGTTTTATTGTTGAATTTTTCTGGGTAAAGGTCGTAGAAAGCTTTCAACTCAGAGTTCTTCAAGATTTCAGTGTGAAGTGCCGCAACCCCGTTAACGCTGTATCCGTAGTGGATATCCATATGAGCCATGTGAACACGTTCGCTCTCATCGATAATTTGAACAGCTGGATCTTTGTATTCTGCTTTCACGCGACGGTCCAATTCTTCGATGATTGGTACCAAGTGAGGAACCACTTCTTGCAAGAATTCAAGAGGCCATTTTTCAAGGGCTTCTGCAAGAATTGTGTGGTTAGTATAAGCAGTCATACTACGAACGATTGAGATTGCTTCGTCAAGCTCGATACCACGTGCAGTCAAAAGACGGATCAATTCAGGAATCACCATTGATGGGTGAGTATCGTTGATTTGCACAACTGCGTAGTCAGCAAGGTCATGCAAGTTGCTTCCTTTTTCGATTGCTTCGTCGATGATCAATTGCGCACCGTTTGAAACCATGAAGTATTGTTGGAAGATACGGAGCAATTCACCTTGACGGTCACTATCATCTGGGTAAAGGAAGAGAGTCAAGTTGCGAGCGATATCTGTCTTGTCAAAGCTGATACCGTCTTTAATAATAGAAGAATCAACTGAATCCAAGTCAAACAAACGCAAGCGGTTCTTCGTTTCTGTCTTGTAACCAGGAACATCAATATCATAAAGAGTTGATGTCAAAGTAAAGTCTGCAAATGGTACTTGGTAGCTACGGCTTGAGCGAACCAACCAGTTTTGCTCTGTCAACCATGCATTTGGAATTGTTTCTTGTTGGTTGTTTTTAAGAACTTGTTGGAAAAGACCAAAGTGGTAGTTAAGACCAACACCGTCACCATTCAAACCAAGAGTTGCAATTGAGTCGATAAAGCAGGCAGCCAAACGTCCCAAACCACCATTACCAAGAGATGGTTCCAATTCAACTTCTTCGACTTCAATCAAGTCTTTACCTGCAGCTGCAAGTTCTTTTTTGACATCGTCGTAAAGTCCAAGGTTGATCAAGTTGTTTGACAAGAGTTTACCAATCAAGAACTCAGCCGAGATGTAGTAAACTTTTTTCTTACCAGTGTTAACTGGTTTTTGGCTGCTTGCAAGCTTGCTGTAGTTAAGAAGAGCAAGGTAAAGCTCTTCATTGCTACATTCTGCAATGGTTTTATTGTAACGATTTTGTACAAATTCTTGTAGTGATAACATGTTTAAGATGTCTCCTGATATTGTATTATTTCTTTAATTCTACCAAATTTTCATTGATTCGGCGATAGATTGTTGTCAAGTCAAGCAAACCTTCCTCGACAGCTGGTGTCAATTGATCTTCAGTCATACGCCAAGACCAGTTTCCACCAAGGGTAGAT
Organism: Streptococcus sp. 4094; assembly: GCF_013277125.1. Classification (NCBI taxonomy): domain Bacteria; kingdom Bacillati; phylum Bacillota; class Bacilli; order Lactobacillales; family Streptococcaceae; genus Streptococcus; species Streptococcus sp. 4094. The sequence continues at coordinate 7,986 of NZ_VMMI01000004.1, forward strand.
GGGAAGTTCATACGAGCTGTCTCATCCAATTCTAGCAAATCTTGCATAGTTGCAATTGCCATGAAGCTAACTGATGAAAAGACTGTACGAAGCATAGCATGTGGCACTGTTTCATACTCTTTACGGTTAGTGTAGCGAGCCATGTACTCACGAGTCGCATCATCGATCTCGTTACGGTACCAACCAAGGACCGTATTGTTATCGTGAGTTCCTGTGTACATAACTGAGTTAGCAGGTGCCAAGTGTGGGCTATCGATGCTTTCGTCTTCTGGGTTGAAGGCAAATTGAAGAATCTTCATTCCTGGGAAGCCAGTACGTTCACGCAACTCGATAACTTCATCTGTCATGAAACCAAGGTCTTCTGCGATGATGTTTAACTCACCAAGTTCTTCCTTAACGGCTGCAAAAAGCTTGTATCCTGGACCTTTGACCCACTCACCAGGTGCTGCTGTATCAGAACCAGCAGGGATTTCCCAGTAAGATTCGAAACCACGGAAGTGGTCGATACGAACGATATCGTAGATTTTGAAGCTTTCACGTAAGCGTTCAATCCACCATTTGTAGCCGTCTTTGTCCATTGCTTCCCAGTCATAGATTGGGTTACCCCAAAGCTGACCAGTTGCAGAAAATTCATCTGGTGGGCATCCTGCGATGCAAGTAGCCTTACCATTGACATCTGTCTTGAAGAGATGTGGATTTGCCCACATATCGCTTGAATCTTCCGCTACGTAGATTGGCATGTCTCCAACGATTTCGATGTGGTTGTCGTTAGCGTAAGCTTTCAATTTCAACCATTGTTGGAAGAAGAAGTACTGAGTCACACGGTGGTAAACCAACTTGTCTGCCAATTGCTCACGGTAGCTTTCAAGTGCTGAAGCTTTACGAGCACGAGCATCTGCATCTGGCCATTCAGTCCAAGCAAGATTTTCAAAATGCTCTTTGATAGCCATATACTCAGCAAAGAGCTCAAGCCATGATTGGTTGTCTTGAGCAAATTTCTCAAAATCTTTAACATCTCCGACTTCAAAGAAACGTTTCACAGCTTTTTCTAAAAGAGGACGACGTGCATAGTAGATTTTAGCATAGTCAACTTCAGACGCATCGCTACCAAAATCAACTCCTTCAAGGTCACTTGCTTCCAACAAACCTTGCTCCACCAAGATATCCAAATCGATAAAATGAGTGTTTCCTGCGAAGGCTGAGAAAGATTGGTAAGGAGAATCCCCGTAACTAGTTGTTCCTAGTGGAAGGATTTGCCAGTAACGTTGTTTTGTACGAACCAAGAAATCAACGAAGTCGTAAGCACTTTGACCAAATGATCCGATTCCGTGTGCTCCTGGAAGAGAAGAGATGTGCATCAACACACCACTTTGACGTTTTTTCATAATAGCACCTCATGTGTTAAAATTAATGGAACGTTGCGTATTTTTGCAGACGCAAACGTTTGCGCTACTTATAAGTATACTCCTTTTCAAGCATAATTGCAAGCGTTTTTAAAAAACTTTTTTGATTATTTTTAAGGAGACTAACCCATTTTAGCAAAGATAACTTAAAACTATCTAATCCTAAAATTTGACTCTCACAGAACAGTCTACAAGGTGCAAATCCTCCTTCAGGAAACTTGGATTTATATGCAAAAAAGACACAAAGGTCTATAGAAAATAGATAGGGATTAGAAACAGGGAGGTACCCCTCCTGATTTCCCTCTTTAGACAGATTCCATCTATTTTTTATTAAAAATACTGTATTCTTATCTATTTCATACTTTTCTTCTATTAAAAAGCAAAATCATGCTATCAAATCAAGCTTAAAATTTTTTTAAAATTTTTGACAAAAACACTTGCAACCGTTTTCTATTTGTGCTATACTAAGCTCATAAAGGAAAACGTTTGCGTTTTTCTTGTCAATAAAACTTGTTATTCTTTAGGAGGAATACACTATGTCATCTAAATTCATGAAGAGCGCTGCTGTGCTTGGAACTGCTACACTTGCTAGCTTGCTTTTGGTAGCTTGCGGAAGCAAAACTGCCGATAAACCTGCTGATTCTGGTTCATCTGAAGCAAAAGAAATCACTCTTTACGTTGAGGACCAATACAAAGCTTATGCTGAAACAGTAGCTAAAGCTTATAAAGAACAATCAGGAACAACAGTTAACATCAAATCTGGTGACCAAATGGGTGGGCTTGACAAACTTTCTCTTGACAACCAATCAGGTCAAGCTGCTGACGTTATGATGGCTCCATACGACCGTGTAGGTAGCCTTGGTACTGACGGACAACTTTCAGAAGTGAAATTGAGCGACGGTGCTAAAACAGATGATAAAACTAAATCTCTTGTAACAGCTGCTGACGGTAAAGTTTACGGTGCTCCTGCCGTTATCGAGTCACTTGTTATGTACTACAACAAAGACTTGGTAAAAGAAGCTCCAAAAACATTTGCTGACTTGGAAAACCTTGCTAAAGATAGCAAATACGCATTCGCTGGAGAAGATGGAAAAACTTCTGCTTTCCTAGCTGACTGGACAAACTTCTACTTTGCATACGGACTTCTTGCTGGTAACGGCGGTTACGTATTCGGACAAAACGGTAAAGACGCTAAAGACATCGGTCTTGCAAACGACGGCGCTATCAAAGGTGTAGAATACGCTAAAACTTGGTATGAAAAATGGCCTAAAGGTATGCAAGATACGGAAGGAGCTGGAAACCTAATCCAAACTCAATTCCAAGAAGGTAAAACAGCTGCTATCATCGATGGACCTTGGAAAGCTCAAGCCTTCAAAGACGCTAAAGTAAACTACGGTGTTGCAACTATCCCAACTCTTCCAAACGGAAAAGACTACGCAGCATTTGGTGGTGGTAAAGCTTGGATCATCCCATCAAGCACTAAGAACCTTGAAGCTGCTCAAAAATTTGTAGACTTCCTTGTTTCAACTGAACAACAAAAAGCCTTCTACGATAAGACTAACGAAATCCCAGCGAATACTGAAGCTCGTTCATACGCTGAAGGTAAAAACGATGAGTTGACAACAGCTGTTATCAAACAATTCAAGAACGCTCAACCAATGCCAAACATCTCTCAAATGTCAGCAGTTTGGGACCCAGCTAAAACAATGTTGTTTGAAGCTGTAAGCGGTAAGAAAGATGCTAAAACAGCAGCTAACGATGCTGTAACATTGATCAAAGAAACAATCAAACAAAAATTTGGTGAATAAAAAATTTGTTCAAGGGGGGTGGAAATCAAATCCCCCTTTGAATTTATCAACAAAAACACAAATAGTTTAGGTTTTATGTAGAAACCAGTATCCTATGAAAGGAGTTATTATGGAAAAGCAACAACCTAGTAAAGCAGCCCTGCTGTCTATCATTCCTGGGTTAGGACAGATTTACAATAAACAAAAAGCCAAAGGTTTTATCTTCCTTGGTGTAACCATCGTATTTGTCCTCTACTTCCTAGCACTTGCAGCCCCTGAATTGAGCAATCTCATCACTCTTGGTGACAAGCCAGGTCGTGACAATTCCCTCTTTATGCTGATTCGTGGTGCCTTCCATTTAATCTTTGTAGTTGTTTATGTACTCTTTTATTTCGCAAATATCAAAGATGCTCATACAACTGCCAAACACATTAATAATGGTATTCCAGTAGCACTTACCTTTAAAGAAATGGTCAAAGGAATCTATGAAAATGGCTTCCCTTACCTCTTGATCATTCCATCTTATATTGCAATGACTTTTGCGATTATCTTCCCAGTTATCGTAACCTTGATGATCGCCTTTACCAACTACGACTTCCAACACTTGCCACCAAACAAATTGTTGGACTGGGTTGGTTTGACCAACTTTACAAACATTTGGAGCTTGAGTACCTTCCGTTCTGCCTTCGGTTCTGTTCTTTCTTGGACTATCATTTGGGCTTTATCTGCCTCAACTTTGCAGATCGTGATTGGTATCTTCACAGCTATCATTGCTAACCAACCATTTATCAAAGGAAAACGTATCTTCGGTGTTATTTTCCTTCTTCCTTGGGCTGTCCCAGCCTTCATCACTATCTTGACATTCTCAAATATGTTTAATGATAGTGTCGGCGCTATCAACACTCAAGTCTTGCCGATCTTTGCTAAATTCCTTCCTTTCCTTGATGGGGCTCTTATCCCTTGGAAAACAGACCCTACTTGGACAAAGGTTGCCTTGATTATGATGCAAGGTTGGCTTGGATTCCCATACATCTACGTTTTGACCTTGGGTATCTTGCAATCTATTCCTAACGACCTTTACGAAGCAGCTTATATTGACGGTGCCAATGCTTGGCAAAAATTCCGCAACATCACTTTCCCAATGATCTTGGCCGTTGCGGCACCTACTTTGATCAGTCAATACACCTTCAACTTTAACAACTTCTCTATCATGTACCTCTTCAATGGTGGAGGACCTGGTAGTGTCGGTGGAGGAGCTGGTTCAACAGATATCTTGATCTCATGGATCTACCGTTTGACAACAGGTACATCTCCTCAATACTCAATGGCGGCAGCTGTTACCTTGATTATCTCTATCATTGTCATCTCAATCTCTATGATCGCATTCAAGAAACTACACGCATTTGATATGGAGGACGTCTAAGATGAATAACTCAATTAAACTCAAACGTAGACTGACTCAAACCCTTACTTACCTTTACCTGATTGGTCTATCAATTGTCATTATCTATCCACTTTTGATTACCATCATGTCAGCCTTTAAAGCAGGTAACGTCTCAGCCTTTAAACTAGATACTAACATCGACCTCAATTTTGATAACTTTAAAGGCCTCTTCACTGAAACCTTGTACGGTACTTGGTACCTCAACACTTTGATTATCGCCTTGATTACCATGGCTGTTCAAACAAGTATCATCGTACTTGCTGGTTATGCTTACAGCCGTTACAACTTCTTGGCTCGTAAACAAAGTTTGGTCTTCTTCTTGATTATCCAAATGGTGCCAACTATGGCCGCTTTGACAGCCTTCTTCGTTATGGCGCTTATGTTGAACGCCCTTAACCACAGCTGGTTCCTCATCTTCCTCTACGTTGGTGGTGGTATCCCGATGAATGCTTGGCTCATGAAAGGCTACTTCGATACAGTGCCAATGTCTTTAGACGAATCTGCAAAACTAGACGGTGCAGGACACTTCCGCCGTTTCTGGCAAATTGTTCTTCCACTTGTTCGCCCAATGGTTGCCGTACAAGCTCTCTGGGCCTTCATGGGACCTTTTGGGGACTACATCCTCTCTAGTTTCTTGCTTCGTGAGAAAGAATACTTTACTGTTGCCGTAGGTCTCCAAACCTTCGTTAGCAATGTGAAAAACATGAAGATTGCCTACTTCTCAGCAGGTGCTATCCTCATCGCCCTTCCAATCTGTATTCTCTTCTTCTTCCTACAAAAGAACTTTGTTTCAGGACTTACAAGTGGTGGCGACAAGGGATAATATATCCCCGCCACCCTTTTTCATTTTATACTCTTCGAAAACCTCTTCAAACCACGTCAGCTTCCATCTGCAACCTCAAAGTTGTGCTTTGAGCAACCTGCGGCTAGCTTCCTAGTTTGCACTTTGATTTTCATTGAGTATTAGCGATTGTTACTGTAAATAACATCCTTACAACAAGCAATTTTTCTCCTAGACTTGAAATAAAGCACATTTCTCTATATAATAATACTCATATAGAAAACACCTTTTAGAAAGATACCTATGCTTCCATATCCATTTTCCTATTTTTCAAGTATTTGGGGATTTCGTAAGCCCCTGTCCAAACGTTTCGGACTCAACTGGTTCCAACTACTCTTTACCAGTATCTTCCTTATCAGCTTGTCTATGGTACCCATTGCCATTCAAAACAGCTCGCAGGAGACTTATCCGCTAGAAACCTTTATCGATAATGTCTATGAACCATTGACAGATGAGGTTGTCCAGGATCTCTCTGAGCATGCTGCAATTGTTGATGGTAAATTAACTTATACAGGAACAGCTAGTCAAGCCCCTTCTATTGTGATCGGTCCAAGCCCAAGTAAGGAGTTCCCGAAGGACTTGCAACTGCATTTCGATACGAATGAGCTCGTCATCAGCAAGGAAAATAAGGAACTGACCCGAGTCTCTTACCGAGTGATTGATACTGAGAGTTTCAAAAGCAAAGACAGCTTAACCCAAGCGATTTCTAAAGACTGGTACCAACAGAATCGTGTCTATATCAGTCTCTTCCTAGTTCTCGGTGCCAGCTTCCTCTTTGGTTTGAATTTCTTTATTGTCTCTCTAGGAGCTAGTCTTCTCCTTTATATCACTAAGAAATCACGCCTCTTTTCATTTAGAACCTTTAAAGAGTGCTATCATTTTATCTTGAACTGTTTAGGATTGCCAACTCTGATTACGCTTATTTTGGGATTATTTGGCCAAAATATGTCAAACCTCATCACTATACAAAACATTCTTTTTGTTCTGTATCTGGTCACTATCTTTTATAAAACACATTTCCGTGATCCAGATTACCATAAATAGGAGATTTTTATGCCCGTTACGATTAAAGACGTGGCCAAGGCTGCTGGTGTTTCGCCTTCAACCGTAACCCGTGTTATTCAAAATAAATCAACCATTAGCGACGAAACAAAAAAACGCGTTCGCAAGGCTATGAAGGAACTCAACTACCACCCCAACCTCAATGCTCGTAGCTTGGTAAGCAGTTATACCCAAGTTATTGGCTTGGTGCTTCCTGACGACTCAGATGCCTTCTATCAAAATCCTTTCTTCCCATCTGTTCTCCGTGGCATTGCCCAAGTCGCTTCTGAAAATCACTACGCCATTCAGATTGCGACAGGTAAAGATGCCAAAGAGCGTCTTAAAGCTATTTCTCAGATGGTCTATGGTAAGCGTGTAGATGGTTTGATTTTCCTCTATGCCCAAGAAGAGGACCCTTTGGTTAAGTTAGTAGCAGACGAGCAATTTCCTTTCCTTATCTTAGGTAAATCTCTATCTCCTTTCATTCCACTTGTCGATAATGACAATGTCCAAGCTGGTTTTGATGCGACAGAGTATTTCATCAAAAAAGGATGCAAGCGAATTGCCTTTATCGGAGGTACTAAGCGACTCTTCGTAACACAAGACCGTCTGACAGGTTACGAGCTAGCTCTAAAACAATACCAACTTCCTCTCGATACTAATCTGACTTACTTTGCTACTGAATTTCTTGAAGATAATGGTTATCGCTTTAGTAGACTTCTCTTCAAACACGATCCAAATATTGACGCTATTATTACCATTGATAGTCTCCTTGCTGCAGGGGTCTGTGATTACATCGCAAAACACCAACTGGATGTCCCTGTTCTCAGCTTCGACTCAGTCAATCCCAAGCTCAACTTGGCAGCCTATGTCGATATTAATAGCCTAGAACTTGGTCGAACATCATTTGAAACAATTCTTCAGATTATCAACGATGCTAAAAGCAATAAACAAATTTGTTACCGTCAGTTAATCGCCCACAAAATTATCGAAAAATAAAAACCAGCTCGCGCTGGTTTTTTTGGTCACTAATTTTCTGTTTCAACGAATCGTCCCAGAATATGAACATTCTCCGATACAGAGACAAAGGCTCCTGAGTCCACCTGTTTCATAATCTGTTTAAATTCATTAAACTCTGCACGTGTAATAACAGTGATTAAAACTGCCTTTCTCTCGTGATTGTAGGTTCCTTCTGCATCGTGGATCATGGTTGCTCCGCGGTGCAATTTTTTATGGATTTTCTCAATTACTTTATCTGGATGATTGGTCACAATCATAGCCTGCATGCGTTTTTGCTTAGTAAAGACAGCGTCTGTGACACGGCTAGAGACAAAGATGGTAATCATAGAGTAGAGAGCGTATTTCCAACCAAAGGTCAAGCCTGCTATCAGCATGATAGTCCCATTTACTAAGAAAGAAATACTACCGACATTCTTACCTGTTTTCTTGCGAATAGTCAAACTGACAATATCCGTCCCACCACTAGAGATATTGTTGCGAAGAGCAAAACCAATCCCCAAGCCCATGACAACGCCCCCAAAAAGGGCATTGATAATGGGATCCTCCGTCAAGGTTGCCACAGGGACAAACTGGATAAAGAAGGAACTCATGGATACCGTGATAAAGGTAAAGACGGTGAACTTATGGCCAATCTGATACCAAGCCAAGACCATCAAAGGGAAGTTAATAGCGTAAAAGGTTAGCGAAATCGGAATATGAAAACCAAACCAGTGATTACTCAAGGCAGAGATAATCTGTGCCAGACCTGTCGCACCACTCGAATACACATGCCCTGGTTGGAAAAAGAAATTGACTGCCACTGCTGATAAAAAACCATAGACCAGAGAAGCTGAAATCTTCTCATCATATTTTTCCCGAGAGATGCTTTGTAAGACACGTAAAATTTTTATCTGATAAGCAAAGCGGCGCAGATAATAGCGCCACCGCTTAATTCGTTTTGCTTGTTTCATCTTCTTCTACTTGTAAGCTGAGTTCCTCTAGTTGTTTGAGAGCGACTGTTGAAGGAGCTTGTGTCATTGGGTCACTTGCCTTGTTGTTCTTAGGAAAGGCAATGACTTCACGGATATTTTCTTCTCCTGCTAAGAGCATGACAAAACGATCAAGCCCTATAGCCAAACCACCGTGTGGTGGGAAACCATAGTCCATGGCTTCAAGAAGGAAACCAAACTGGTCATTTGCTTCTTCAGCTGAGAAACCAAGAGCCTTGAACATGCGTTCTTGAAGGTCTTTTTGGTTGATACGAAGACTACCACCACCAAGCTCATAACCGTTCAAGACAATATCGTAAGCAATGGCACGAACCTTAGCCAAATCACCTTCTAATTCGTGAGCAGTCTCTTCCTGTGGAAGTGTGAATGGATGGTGGGCGCTCATGTAGCGGCCTTCTTCTTCAGACCATTCAAACATCGGCCAGTCAACCACCCAAAGGAAGTTGAACTTATCATTATCAATCAAGCCAAGCTCTTTGGCAATACGTCCACGAAGGGCACCGAGAGTTGCATTGGCCACTTCAAGCGTATCCGCCACAAAGAGAACCAAGTCCTTGTCTTCAAGAGCAAGCGCTGCTGTCAATTCTTCTTGGATACCAGTCAAGAACTTGGCAACTGGTCCGTTTAATTCTCCATCAACCACCTTGACCCAAGCAAGACCTTTGGCACCATATTGTTTGGCTACTTCCGTCATCTTGTCGATGTCTTTACGTGAATAGTTGTCCGCAGCGCCTTTGACCACAATTGCTTTTACAGCAGGTGCTTCTGAAAAGACTTTAAAATCTACACCTTTGACCACTTCTGTCAAGTCCTGAAGCAACATGTCAAAACGAGTATCTGGCTTATCAGAACCGTAACGAGCCATAGCGTCATCATACTTCATACGCGGGAAAGGCAGAGTGACTTCGATGCCTTTAGTTTCTTTCATCACGCGTGCAATCAAGCCTTCTGTGATATCTTGGATTTCTTGCTCAGTAAGGAAAGACGTTTCCAAGTCGACCTGAGTGAACTCAGGCTGGCGGTCACCACGCAAGTCCTCGTCACGGAAACATTTGACGATTTGGTAGTAACGGTCAAAACCAGCATTCATCAACAATTGCTTAGTGATTTGTGGACTTTGAGGAAGAGCATAGAAATGCCCCTTATTAACACGAGATGGCACCAAATAATCACGCGCCCCTTCAGGCGTTGACTTAGAAAGGAATGGTGTCTCCACGTCGATAAACTCCAACTCATCCAAGTAATTACGGATAGAGTGGGTCACCTTAGCACGAAGTTTAAGATTTTCCAACATTTCTGGACGACGAAGGTCAAGGTAACGGTAACGCAAACGTGTATCGTCATTGGCCTCAATACCATCCTTAATCTCAAATGGTGTTGTCTTAGCTGTATTAAGCACTGTCAGAGCTGTCACGTTTAACTCAACTGCACCAGTTGGCAACTTATCATTGGCTTGCTCACGCGCAGCGACCTGACCAGTCACCTCGATAACAAATTCGCTACGAAGGCTTTCAGCTGTTGTCATAACCTCTGCAGAGACTTTTTCAGGGTTGATAACCAACTGCATGATTCCTTCACGGTCACGAAGATCGATAAAGATCAAACCACCAAGGTCACGACGACGGCCTACCCATCCTTTCAAGGTTATTTCTTGTCCGATGTGTTCCTCACGAACACGACCAGCATACATACTACGTTTCATTGTTTCTCTCCTCTTTTATTCTGTTACTATTTTACCATAAAAGCGCAGGCTCTTCATGAAAATCATCAGAAAAGTTTGCCAGTCTTTAAAAATTAACTCACATACAAAAATCCGATGAAGTTCACCGGACTCTTTTATTTTGAATTGTTGCCTGCTTTACGCTTTTCAGCGATTTCGGCTGCCTTTCGAGGCAAGACAATTTCCGTTATGTAAGCTGTCCCAAAACGCAAGACACCTGCAATAGGGGCAAAGACGACTACTAGATAGTTATAGAAGAAATCGCCCTTAAAGGCATAAGCTAGCGCCCCAATGATGAAAAATAGAACAACTGCTTGAATCACTGCTAATAAAATTACTCGTTTCATGTGACCTCCTGACTCTATTATAGCATGAGTATCATCAAAAAGCCGATTAAATTATTCAAAGCGTGGAGAGAAATACTGTAGACCAGACCTTTTCTGCTAATGTAAGCCAAACCCAAACTAAAACCAAGGCTAAAATAGACAAAAAATTGTTGCACATCACCTGGGAAATGAATCAAGGCAAACAGAAGACTAGATACCAGAAGGAAAATCAGAGTTTGTTTCCTATTGTCCTGCTTAGGAAAGAGATAGCGTGCCAACATCCCTCTAAAGATAAGTTCTTCCGTCAAAGGAGCAAAAATAACGACCGCAAAGAATGAGAAAAGTGGTTGAGACAAGGTCAAGTCTATCGCTATTTGCTGATTTACTGAAGGATCATTTGGCAAGAAAAACTGGACAACAAGAGATAAGAACCAAACCAAGACAGGAAGCCAAATAAATCGGTTGAAGCCACTCTTCTCAATACGAACAGGACCTTTCTGATACCATTTGTAAATGCCGTACACATAAACTCCAGCCAAGGCCACATAGAGCAAGGTCACAGCATAGGGTGAACCGCCTAAGGCAAGCGACGTAGTCGCGAGCACCTGAATGAAGCCATAGATGAATAAAAAGGATAGAATGGCTAGAAGAAACCAGCCAAGGTTTTTAAGTAGTTTCATAAAGTTCTCCTATCTTGCTTTATAGCTGTTTTTCAATACAAAGAGGTTTGCTATTCCTAACACAAGTACCCAGGCAAGTAACATACCAATATTAGAAAAAGATATTTCCCCACCTTTTTGATTTAAAAGATTTACAATAGGACCGACGAACGAGTAATCTAACACTTTCTGAGCCGTATCATTTTGAAGAGCAATTATAGGTAAAAAAGAGACAATTAACATAGGGAAGATACTATAAACTTGCGCTTTAGATTGAGTATCTGAAACCGCACCGATTAGAAGGTTGAGAAAAATAATACTAATCGTTGCTAGGAGCAAATAGATAACGTAGGCAACTAAATAACCAGATACATCTACTCTAAGATAGATGGGAAGTGCAATCATAGCAAGCAACATTATCAGAATAGGGAGAACGAGCATACTGAAAGTATATTCTGTTGCTGTCACACCACTTAGAATGAGTGATTTCAGATTTCGTTTTTCCTTATCTTCTGCCATCATAATCGATACCATATAACCACTTCCCATACTCAAGACCATGGTCAAACTCGTAGAGAGGAGAAACATACTCAATTCTCCATTCTTATTCATGAATTCATTATATAGAACAGCAATACCAAAAGGCATCAATAAAGTTGCTAACAAACTTGAATTGCTAATAAGAACTTGTACTCTTAACCATAGTAGGGCATTTAATTTTCTAAACATCTAACTTTTCTCCTGTCAATCTGATAAAGATTTCTTCTAGAGTTGGCTCACAAGAGTGAACCATCATCAAATCTGTCGTATCTAAATGTGGTAATTCTTCAAATGGAACGATCTGTTCTCGTCCATCATTATAAACCACACGTACTTTCTTATCCACATGGTACTTCTGGATAATATCTTGTGGACTTCCATACTCTATTAAGTTCCCCTTATTCAAAAGAGATAAGCGATCACAAAGCAGAGTTGCTTCATGCATATCATGCGTGGTCAGAAAGATAGTTGTCCCCGCCTGCTTTAACTCTTGAAGTAGGGTATGAATCATCTTAGATGTTGTAGGGTCTAAGCCACTGGTTGGCTCATCTAGAAAGAGAATCTTAGGAGCATTCAGAAGGGCACGAGCCAAGAACATTCGTTGTTTCATTCCAGTAGATAACTTTTCTGCAATAATATCTTTAGCATCTGCCAATCCAACCTGTTGGAGCACCTGATTTACTCTATCTGCCTTGAGACCATATAACTTAGCATAGATGAGAAGATTTTTATAAAGACTCATCTTTTCATAAAAACCACTGCCATCACTAACAATACCAATTTGTTCCAAATCATTTGAGGTTAAATCTTGAGAATTCTTGCCTAACAAAACTGTTTTACCTTGATCTGCAGCCAACTGACCTGTTAAGACATTGATCATGGTTGTTTTACCTGAGCCAGAAGGCCCAAGAAAACCAAAGATTTCACCCTCCTTAATCTCAAAAGAAATCTGATGAAGAGCTTTTTTGTTCCCAAAACTTTTGCTTACATTTTCAACACGAATCATAAAAACTCCTTTATTTGAAATAACGTTTCACCATAGGTAACTGCATCACATTGATATAAATATGGATTGCTCCGACAAACAAGAAGGCTAGTAACTGAATCTCTCCTGTCAGTAAAGAAAAGAGAGCAATCAGAAAGTACAAAGCTGGCAAGACATACTGATGTAATTGGAATAAAATCCGAAAACTCTGTTCCAAATTAGCCTGGCGCTCCCCTTCATCGCAAGAATTGACATAACCTAAGATATCCTTTGGCATAGAGAAAAATACCATATCAAACTGGCGAACAATCGCAATGGTTTTATAAAAATATTTTTGAGCATTAAAAGTCAACACTAATCCCAAAAAAGAAAGAGATAAGGTTAGATTGCTTCTATTTAGTATAACCACTTCACTTGCTGAAATGAAGAGAGCCAATAAAATCACTACACTTGCACTATTAAAAGCAATACTTCCAAACTCAAGATTCCGATACATTTGCACATAATAGCTTTCATTCAGATCATCATCCATTTCCTCTTGATACAAGGAATGAAATTTTCTGCTTTTCTTTAAGAAATTGAAAGTCAAAAAAAGACTAATGAAACCTAATACTAAACAAATAGCTGATATCCAAGGTATCAAGACTTTTACATCTAAAATAACTTCGTAGGATTCGGCACGTGCCTTAAACATCCCTACAAACATGCCCAAGAAGCCTCCAAAGACAACAGACATTAAAAATAACAAGACACCTTTCTTATTCTTTTTCATATTCATTCTCCTTTTTCACTCGCTAAATTGTTTGCTTTCTTTTCAATCCAGTCAACGACTGGGATGAGGGCAAAGTAGGCCCAAATAAATTGGTCACTGTAATAGAGATCAAACCATCCTAGATTTGTTCCAATTAGTAGACACACGCTGACTAATAAAGCTATGGCAACTACATAATAAATCACTTTATACTTGTTCATCATTTTTCTCCTTTTTCTTTAACCAGTTGAAAATGGACAAGAGGACTAAGTTAACCCAAAACAAATACTTACTTTCAACAAAATAGAACCAACCCAGTAATGTTCCAATCATAGCAAAAGCATTCACAATAAGGGCAAGAACACTCATACAATAAATCACTTTATACTTGTTCATCACTCGTCCTCCTCCAAGCGAAATACCGATTCGACTGTTTCGTTGAAAATTTGAGATATTTTCAGGGCAATGATAATGGACGGGGTGTATTCATCCCGTTCTAATAGACTGATAGTCTGTCTGGAAACCTCTGCTAGCTTGGCTAGTTCGGTTTGATTAAGGCCATCGCGAGCCCGCAACTCTTTTAGACGATTTTTTAGTTGCATGTCACACACCTACTCTCCGTCAAATTCAACGGCTTGGATATCCTCAATACGTTGCAACTTGATTTTTTCTTTTCCCGTCTTATCTACGTATCGTAGCTTGACCCATTCCTCATCAACATCCACAACTTCCCAAAAATTTGTTCCAAATAGTTCTCCAATGATTGTTGGTTTCTTTCCAATCATTTCTTGCAATAATCTCGACATTTCTGCGTTTCCTTTCTCTTTTCTTTCGATTACCTTTAACCTCTTCTCTATCCGCTTGATTTTCTTAGATTGACTCATATAAATCAAGACGAGAAAAGGAAACAAAATCCATACCCACATGTGGCTCCCTCCTATTTCTTAACTTGCTTATATTGTAACACATCTTTTTCTTTTTGACAAGCATATTTGTCAAAAAGTTTATGATTTTTGTCATTTTGCAAAAGAAAAAGGTCAGGAGTAGGTTCCTGACCAGTTTATCTATCATTAAAATCCTAGTTTTTCAAAGATTTCTGAGAAGTTTTGGCTGATTGTCTCAAGTGACACTTGCACTTCTTCTCGAGTTTGGTTGTTCTTGACTGTCACTTGTCCGCTTTCGACTTCGCTCTCTCCTAGGGTGATGAGGGTCTTAGACGCAAAGACATCGGCTGACTTGAACTGAGCTTTGAGTTTACGATTGAGGTAATCACGCTCTGCTTTGAAACCTTGTTGGCGAAGAGTCTGTACTAATTCCAAGGCCTTGACATTTGCTCCTTCTCCCAAAACTGCGATATAGACATCTAGGGCGTTTTCGATAGGGAGAGACACACCTTGCTTTTCAAGAATGAGAAGCAGGCGCTCTACACCAAGTCCAAAACCAAAGCCAGCAGTTTCAGGGCCTCCAAAGTAAGAAACCAAACCATCGTAACGACCACCCGCACAGACGGTCAGGTCATTGCCCTCAATCTCAGTGATAAACTCGAAAATGGTGTGGTTGTAGTAGTCCAGACCACGCACCATATTGGTATCGATGATATAGTCTACACCCAGATTTTCCAACATCTGACGCACAGCATCAAAATGAGCTTGGCTTTCTTCATCAAGGAAATCCAAGATAGAAGGTGCATTCTCCACTGCCACCTTGTCTTCTTTTTCCTTAGAGTCCAAGACACGGAGAGGATTTTCCTCCAAACGACGTTGGCTATCCTTGGACAAGGTCTCCTTGAGCGGTGTCAAATAGTCAATCAAGGCTTGACGGTAGGCCGCACGACTCTCAGGATTCCCAAGAGTGTTGAGGTGCAATTTGACACCTTGGATGCCAATTTCTTTCAGGAAGTGGGCTGCCATAGCGATGGTTTCCACATCGGTAGCTGGATTGCTAGATCCAAAACACTCAACACCAATCTGGTGGAACTGGCGCAAACGCCCTGCCTGTGGACGCTCATAGCGGAACATAGGGCCCATGTAGTAGAACTTACTTGGCTTTTGCACTTCTGGGGCGAAGAGTTTATTTTCCACGTAGGAACGGACAACAGGCGCAGTTCCTTCTGGACGGAGGGTAATATGGCGGTCACCCTTGTCATAGAAATCGTACATTTCCTTGGTTACGATATCCGTTGTATCTCCGACAGAACGGCTGATAACCTCGTAATGCTCAAAAATAGGCGTGCGCACTTCTGCATAGTTATAGCGCTTGAAAATTTCACGGGCAAAGCCCTCAACGTACTGCCATTTGGCAGATTCAGCAGGTAAAATATCCTGCGTTCCTTTTGGTTTTTGTAATTTCATAGGGAATCCTCTTTAAACTTAATAGTCTTATTTTACCATAAATAGAGGGATTAAAACAGTGAGAACAAAATTAGGATTTATACTCAATGAAAATCAAAAAGCAAACTAGGAAGTTAGCCGCAGGTTGCTCAAAACAATGTTTTGAAGTTGTGGATAGAACTGACGAAGTCAGTAACCATATCTACGGTAAGGCGACACTGACGTGGTTTGAAGAGATTTTCGAAGAGTATTAGATATCATTTTTGAGATTAAGAATCGTCAAAAGAATAGCTAGCAAGGAAAGACCAACAAATAGCATCCAAGTCAACTGTATATTCCATACAGCTACAAGTGAAAAACAGGCTGTTCCCACAGGTATGGATAAGGTGAACAATAAACCTAAAAAATTACTGGTACGAGCTAGAACCTCTGGAGCTAGATTTTTCAGGAGCATGGCACTAATCTTTGGTTGAACTTTACCAGACACATACAGAGTTGAACAGAGAAATAGTAAACCAAGTACGACTTGATTGAATAAATTAGCTAGACCAACTAGACTGAGTCCTACGGTCACCCACATCATCAATCTAGGCAAGGACTGCTTCCCAAAATAATCATTGCCCGTAAGGCTACTGATGATGATTGCTACTAAAGCACAGACTTGACTGATAAATAGTGCCTCTGTATAAGAAAAATTCAAGAGAGAATGGCTCAAAAAGAAGATATTATAAATTCCACCCAAAGCGCCACCCAAGGCATTGATAAGCAAGACAGCAAAGAGCATAAAACCAAAGTTTTTCTGTCCACTTTTAAGAAAAACGAGACGTAAATTTCGGTAAATCGTTAGGAACTGGTCTTTGATAGGAAGCTTCTCATTTTTTAGTGATTCACCATCAGCAGATGAAATTGATATACTCAATTTGCTTCTTCCTAAAAAGAGAACAGAAGCTGATACGAGGAAAAAACAGGCATTGATTCCCGCAACAAGGGAAAAATTGTTGACCGATAGCCCTAAGAGCCAGACTCCGAAAGATTGACCCCCAATAGCTGAAATATAGGTGATGAACTGTGAAAAAGAGTAAGCCTCCATCAAATCATTTTCAGCTACTTTTTCCTTAATAAGAGGCATGCGCAAACCACCAGCAAAATCACTGATGACATCACTAATGACATTGATCAAACACAGGCTAGAAAAGGCAAAGAGACTAGCTTGCTGAACAACTAGGGCTGCTAGAAAAAATAAAACCGCCTGAAACAAACCGCTATAGACCATCCATTTGACCTTGTCCCTCGTGTAATCTGCCCGAATCCCTACAAAAACTGTAAAGAGAGTCGGAAGAATCATGACAATATTCGCCATAGCAACAGCAAAGGAGGCTTGCGGCAAGGTCGATGCATAGACGATAAATACCAGGTTGAAAATCGAAGCACCAAAAGCATTGAAGAATCGTGACAAAGTCAAGAATCGATAAGCTTGATTTCTAAACAATAGTTTCATAGGTAATCTCCCTTCTTGTTCGAAGTTTTATGTGAAGTATGACTATAGTATAGCACTTAGAAATTTTAGAGGAAAAACTTTTGAATATATGCAACAAATGAAATGAGCAAAAAGAAACGATAGAATTTCTCCAGTGACACGAGAGAGCCCAATAGTTCTATCGCTTCAAATTTCAAATAATTTTCTTAGTTTGCAGATATTCAACAATCGATCGTTTTTCTATAGTATTCGGCAGATTTGTTACAGCCAAGCATCTCAAAAATACGGACAGCATCTTCCATCTTTTTTTGTCCTTCCTTGACTCTGCCTTGCTTGCTATCAAGGAGACCTTCCGCCCACAAATAGACAATTCGGAAGTAGGTCTCATTTTCCTTGTAGAAATGCTCTTCGATAACACGTTTAAAATAATGGGCATTAGTAAATTCTTCACACTCAATGCTAGCTAAAAAACCATTCAATAGTATAGTGTGAAAAAGGTTTCGATTGCCAGACATTTCCATTAGAAAATCAGATTTTCGGACCATTTCTCGTACATATCTAGTAAAAAGAGAAACAGATAAAAATGGTGAACTGACTGAAAATAAATTGAGTTCATAGATCCCCCAAATCTCGGTAGAAAACAAATAATCATGAAGGACTTTCCCTTCCTCTGCTGTTAACTCTACCCCTTCATCCATGCCCTTCATATAAGACTTGATCATAATGGCATTTAGAATATGTTTCTGTTTGTTTTGAGAATGGGCATGCTTTTGATACTCCTTGCGATACAAGTCCTCAAGCGGAGCTATATTCTTTGGATCCAAGACATCTATGATTTCTTTTCTCAACTCAGAATCTGTATCATACTGAAAACCTCTCGCCAGAAAGAGAATTTCCTCTACACTGGCAGATATATTTTCTAGGGCAAATAAAAACTTTTCCACCGAAAGCTCACTCTGACCTGTTTCAAATCGGGACAACATAGACGGCGAAAATTGTCCCCCAGTTGCTTGTCTCAGCGAGATATTTCTTGACTCTCGTAATTGTCTAAAGACTTTTCCAATCTGCTCCATAGACTTCCCCTTGATTCAGTATTTTCTTCATTTTATCATATTTTTCAGAAAATTCATCAAAAACTTGCCAAATTGTCAGAATTATGAGAAAATAGAGGATATTTATCACGTGGAGGGACTGTAATGAGAGAGGATATCAAAATCAATGACCGCGCTTTAGCCTTGCAAGACCAAATTATCGAAAAACTAGAGAAGGTTTTTGATACAGATGTGGAATTGGATGTTTACAATCTAGGACTGATTTATGAAATCAATCTGGATGAAACGGGCCTCTGCAAGATTGTCATGACCTTCACCGACACCGCCTGTGATTGTGCCGAAAGCCTGCCTATCGAAATCGTAGCAGGTCTGAAACAAATCGAGGGTATCGAAGATGTCAAGGTTGAAGTCACCTGGTCGCCTGCCTGGAAAATCACACGAATCAGTCGCTACGGCCGTATTGCCCTTGGACTGCCACCTCGTTAATACTCTTCAAAAATCTCTTCAAACCACGTCAGCTTAGCCTTATCGTATAGATGTTACTGACTNNAGTGTTTTGAGCAACCTGCGCCTAGCTTTCTAGTTTGCTCTTTGATTTTTATTGAGTATAGGCAGGCAAATCACTTTTGGAGATGAAAAGAAGCAAGCCGAAGTTGGCTTGCTTTTTGAGTTTATTTTTTACCTGACTTGTCCATATTCCAGAAGTCTGTCACGGCTCCGCGTGAAGCAGATGATACGATGTGGGCATATTTACCGAGGACACCACGACTGTAAAGTGGTGGCAAGGTAGTTTCTGCCTTGCGTTTTTCAAGTTCTTCTTCGGATACGGCCATGGAAATTTCTTTGGTATCTTGGTCAACCGTAACAATATCGCCTGTACGAAGGTAGGCAATTGGTCCACCATCCTGAGCCTCAGGAGCGATATGTCCAACAACTAGACCATAAGTCCCACCAGAGAAACGGCCATCCGTTAAGAGGGCAACCTTGTCTCCTTGACCTTTACCAACAATCATGGATGAAAGTGACAGCATCTCAGGCATACCAGGACCACCCTTAGGTCCAACAAAACGAACAACGACAACATCGCCATCAACGATTTCATCTGTCAGAACGGCCTGAATCGCATCTTCTTCTGAGTCAAAGACCTTAGCTGGTCCAACGTGACGACGCACTTTAACACCTGATACCTTGGCAACTGCTCCATCAGGGGCAAGGTTCCCGTTCAAGATGATAAGCGGACCATCTGCACGTTTTGGATTTTCAAGTGGCATAATGACTTTTTGGCCTGGTGTAAGGTCTGCAAAGTCAGCTAAGTTTTCAGCTACAGTCTTACCAGTACATGTAATGCGGTCTCCATGAAGGAAACCATTTGCCAAGAGGTATCTCATAACCGCAGGCACACCACCGACTTCATAGAGGTCTTGGAAGACATACTGACCAGATGGTTTCAAGTCGGCCAAGTGAGGCACACGCTCTTGGATCGTATTGAAGTCCTCAAGTGACAAGTCAACATTGGCAGCATGGGCAATGGCAAGCAAGTGAAGAGTGGCATTTGTAGAACCACCGAGAGCCATAGTTACAGTGATGGCATCTTCAAAGGCTTCACGAGTCAAGATGTCTGATGGTTTGAGACCGAGCTCCAACATCTTAACAACAGCACGTCCTGCTGCTTCGATGTCTTCTTTCTTATCAGCTGATTCAGCTGGGTGAGATGAGGAGCCTGGCAAACTCATACCTAGAACTTCGATAGCTGTCGCCATGGTATTAGCTGTATACATACCACCACAGCCACCAGGGCCAGGGCAGGCATTACATTCAAGACGTTTTACGTCCTCAGCTGTCATGTCACCGTGGTTCCATTTTCCGATACCCTCAAAAACAGAAACCAAGTCAATATCTTTACCATCAAGATTTCCCGGTGCAATAGTTCCACCATAAGCGAAAATAGCTGGAATATCCATATTGGCAATGGCAATCATAGAACCAGGCATGTTCTTGTCACAGCCACCGATAGCGACGAAGGCATCCACATTGTGGCCTCCCATAGCCGCCTCGATTGAGTCCGCAATGATATCACGAGATGTCAAAGAGAAACGCATACCGGGCGTTCCCATGGCAATCCCGTCCGCTACAGTGATAGTCCCAAACTGCACAGGCCAAGCACCTGCCGATTTGACACCTTCTTTAGCCAATTTCCCAAAATCATGCAAGTGGATGTTACATGGTGTATTTTCCGCCCAAGTCGAAATCACTCCCACAATCGGTGTCTCAAAGTCCTTATCTGTCATACCAGTCGCACGAAGCATAGCACGGTTTGGTGATTTTACCATACTGTCATAAATGCTACTGCGGTGACGTTTATCTAATTCGGTCATTTGTTCCCTCCCATTTCAGTTTTTACTATTATAGCACATTTTAAAAGCAATGAACAGAAGAAAATTCTTGAATTTTCAGAAAATTCTATATACATATGAAATATTTAAAACTAAAAACAACAAAGCGGATTAGGGCACTTTCTGATGACCAGAATATGCTTTTTAATCCGCTTTCTTTAAATAACGTACTGTAATTGTTACAAAAATTCTTTCAGAACAGTGTATTCAACATCTATCTTGCATTATAAATTTCTAGAACTTTCTCTTTTATATTCGATTCACTCAAACCATACTCATTAAGAAGATAATCCACTTTCCCTACTTGACCGAATCTTTCTTGAACACCCATCCGATGAATTTTTGTTATTCCATCATCAGAGAATAATTCACATAAAGCACTGCCAATTCCACCTATCTGATTGTGGTTTTCTACAGTAAATATAGTTTTTCCACTTAACATTGTTTTTATCTGTTCTGGTATCGGTTTAATTCTAAATAAATCTATCACACCTACTGAATAACCTAATTTAGACAGTTCATCCGCAACTCGAATACTTGGAGCAACCATTATGCCAGAAGCAACGATTACAACATCTTCACCGTGTCTTAACTCAATGTAGCCTTTAGAAAAATCTTCTCCACCTTGATATACAGCCTCTGGAGCTTTTCTAATTGTTCGAATATATTTCAGTCCTTTTAAGTCTAATGTCTGGTTCAATATTTCACGAAATTGGATATCATCAGTTGCTTCAAAAATGATCGATTTAGGAATTAAACGTAACAATCCAATTTCTTCAAATGGCATATGTGTCCCACCATTCATTTCTGCAGTTACTCCTGCATCTGATCCAATCACAGTGGCATCCAATTGTGCGTATCCAAGAGAAATAAATAATTGATCAAATACCCTTCGTGAAGCAAAAGGACCAAATGTATGAAGATAAGGTCTAAACCCCTGAATAGATAAACCTGCTGCAAGTCCGACCATCTCTGCTTCCATGATCCCAACATTCACATAACGGTCTCCAAAGTCCTTTTCAAGATTATTAGTAGCCCTAGAACTTGACAAGTCTGCTTCTAAAACTACTATATCAGAATAACTTTGGTTAGCCTCTAGAAGGAAATCTCTATACACATGTCGTAATTCTTTCGTACTTCTCATCATTCTGTTTCCTCCAATTCCTGACTTAATCTTTCTACAACTGAAGTTAACATTTGTCTCTCCTCTACAGTAGGGCGAAGATGATGATTGGATTTCATTTCTTCCAGCTCTCGAACTCCTTGACCTTTAATAGTGTCTAATACAATACACTTAGGGGATGAATTATTTGACTGTTTTAATTGGATAATCCCTTCATAAATTTCTCTAATATCTGAACCATTGACCCTAATGGATTCAAATCCAAATGATGAGAATTTTTCTACAAAATCACCTGGATTACAAATATCCTTTGTAAAACCATCTAATTGTTTTTTGTTATCGTCTACAAATACAATTAAATTAGATAACTGTTGATGAGAAGCAAACTGTATAGCCTCCCAACATTGTCCCTCATTTAACTCACCATCTCCAACAATAGCATAGGTATAAAAGGGACTTTTTCTTATTCTCTGACCATATGCAAGTCCGGTTGCAACACTAATTCCTTGTCCTAAAGAGCCCGTTGTCATATCTATGCCTGGCGTTAGATTTCTATCAGGATGAGACGGTAATTTGGTTCCATTTGTATTTAAAGAATATAAGAATTCTTTGTCAAAGAAACCATTCAAATAGAGTGTACTGTATAGAGCTGGTCCTCCGTGACCTTTTGATAATATGAAATAATCTCTATCTCGCGATGCAAATATTTCTGGAGTCATTGGCATTATTTCACCATAAAGCACTGCTAGAACTTCTACGATAGACAGGCTCCCTCCATAATGACCAAATCCAAGATGATTCAAGGTTTCAAGAGTATTTAATCGGATGTTAGTCGCAAATTTTCTTAACTCATCTTCTCTATTTTTACTTAAAATCATCCCTTATTCCTCCTTTACAGATGGCTTTTTAATAAAGGATACTCCAAACATAACTGCTAAAATAAGAACAAGACCAATCACAATGCCTGCTTGTGAGCCAAATTGATTTAACATTCCTAAAATAATTCCTGATAGACCAAAATCTGCATCTGAGAAAGTTGATCCTTGGAAACCAAGTCCTCCCAAAACTGGCATTAAAAAGACTGGAAGAAAACTGATTAAAATACCTTGTAAAAATGCTCCAATAGTGGCTCCACGAACACCACCAGATGCATTCCCAATAACACCTGCAGTCGCTCCACAGAAGAAATGAGGCACAACGCCTGGTAAGATAACAACCGTTCCTGAAGCAATCATAATTGCCATACTTACTAAACCACCAACAAAACTAGAGATAAATCCAATTAGAACTGCATTGGGTGCATAAGTATAAACAATCGGACAATCCAAAGCAGGTTTTGAATTAGGTACAAGACGCTCTGAAATACCTTTAAAGGCTGGAACAATTTCACCCAAAATAAGGCGAACACCTGCTAAAATAACAAATACACCTGCTGCAAATTGACCTGCTAATTGTAAAGCATAAACTAGACCACTTGTACCACTACTGATTTCTTTTTCTATATATTCTGACCCTGCAAAGATAGCTACAATAATATAAATAACTGCCATGGATAAAGTAATACTAACAGTACTATCACGTAAAAAAGCTAGACTCTTTGGAAATTTAATGTCCTCTGTTGATTTTGATTTGTCACCGATAAGGCTACCAGTAAAACCACTCAACCAATATCCCAAAGAACTGAAATGACCTAAAGCCACCTTGTCATTTCCAGTTAATTGAACCATATATTTTTGCACAAATGCTGGGGAAATACTCATAATAATACCGAGTGCTAATCCTCCTAGTAAGATAAGAGGCAAACTTGTAAAGCCAGCAACTGATAAAATGACTGCAATCATACACGCCATATATAGAGTGTGGTGCCCTGTTAAAAAGATATATTTGAATCGAGTAAAACGAGCAATTAAGATATTGAATACCATACCTGCAAACATAATCATTGCAGTAGCTGAGCCATATGTTGTTAAAGCTACAGCTACAATTGCTTCATTATTCGGCACAACGCCAGATAAATGAAAAGCATGCTCAAACATGGTACCAAATGGATTTAAAGAATTTTGTACAATTCCTGCACCACCAGATACAACTAAGAAACCAACAAAGGTCTTAATTCCACCTTTAATAATATCAGGTAATTTCTTCTTCTGAAGAACTAATCCTAAGATTGCAATTAAAGCTACTAAAATAGCTGGTGTACTAACAATATCCAATATGAACTTCATCATGACGCTAGCCTCCTATATAAGTCCTTTTTCTTCACAAAGTTTAGTAATTAATTCTCGTAGTTCATCCATATCAATAATACTATTTAAGATACGAACATCTCCAAGATGACTAGCTGAATCAGCTAGATCACGACCAACAATCCAAATATCAGCAGCATTTGGATCTGCTCCACCTAAATCATAGTGTTCAACTTCTACATCTGAAACATTCAAATCACTCAATACAGATTCAATATTCATCTGTACCATAAAACTTGAACCTAATCCTGAACCACAAGCTGTACCAATTTTTAACATTATTTAATCCTCCTGTTTAATTATCATTTCAATGTCATCATAGTTTTTTGATGATATTAAAGTTTGAACATGATTTTTATCTCTTAAAATTGTTGTTAAATGTGACAAAGCCTTTAAATGACTTTCATTATCAATGGCTGCAATACAAATCAACAATCTTACCTCTTGTTCTGGATTATCCAATAAATAAATCGGTTCTTCCAAAACTAACATTGACATTCCTATTTCATTCACACCTTCATCTGGCCGAGCGTGAGGAATTGCTACTCCCTTCCCTAAATTAATAAAAGGTCCAAACTCTTCTACTTTTTGAATCATTGCCTCAGGGTAGTTCTCAGTTATCTTATCTTGATCCAAAAGCGGTTTAGCTGCTAAACGAATCGCCTCCTTCCATCCTAATTTTTGCGAACTCACCTGATAGGTTTCTTTGGTAATAAGTTGTTCTAGCACTGGTACAATTTCCTTTCTATCATTTTTTTGATAAAGATAATTCTTTAACGCCAATCTTAATTCCAATTCTTGTGTAATAATTCCATATCTTTTGACAATATTCAGGATTTGTTCAATCTCAAAATCCCCATACTCTAAATTCGGAAAATCTTTTAACACTAGTTCTACTAGTTGTATTGCTTGCTCTTCAGTCATCATAACCGAAACTAGATAATTTGGCTTTTCTGTCTCCACCTTTATGGTAGAAAAAACCATATCATAGTCACTACTAGTTTTCGCCTGTAAATCATCAATCTTTGAGGTTCCTATGAACTCAATTTGAGGAAATAATGCTAATAGATTCTCTTTTAACATCAATGAAGAACTAACACCATTAGGACAAATGATTGCTGCTTTATACCATTTTTGAGGCAAAGTATCTGCTTTCTTTAAATAACCTCCGAAATGGATAACAAAATATGCTGTTTCACTATCAGGTATGGGCTTGTCAATAGCGTCCATCAAGGGAGTCAAAGAATCTTTTACTAGTTCAAATAAATCAGGATAATGTTCTTTAACATGCAACACATATTCATTTGAACTAGGTAGACCGAACTTTAATCTATAGTAAGCCGGTATAAGATGGCGACGAAGATTTTCTCTCAATCCTTCCCTTTGTTTAAAATGTAACAAAGAAATATCTTCCATTCTACTTATAATAGCCTCTGTTAATTGATTAAAGTAAACCGGAGCAACATCTACTTCACCTTCAAAGCAACTTGATAATAAAACGGTGATATAGCGATAATCATCCTCAGAAAACACCGTATCTATAATTCCCAAATCAACCACTGTATCCAATAAAATAGTGGTTATATCTTGAATAACAGGAGATACTAATGTCTCTGAAAGACCTACTCTTTCAACATCCCTTTGATACCTACACAGAATGAATACTAAACCGAAAAGGCAAACTTTTAATTGATTAACAATAGGTACTAGCTGTAGCTTCTCATAATAATCTTTAACTACCTGATTTATCAAATCATAAGTTAATGAATACCCCCAACTGGATAAAACATAATCCAAACCCCAAATTCCTATGGAGGATTCCAGCAACTCACTAACCATTTGAAAAGCTAAACGGTGCTTATTCCACTCTGAACCGTGTAAAGTATAACCTTTTGCTCTACTGTACCCTAGCTCCAAATCATTATCTAACATAATCTTTCTTAATGATTGAATATCAGATAAGGTTGTATTCTTACTTACTTTCAAAAAGTCTTGGTAATGATTATTCGATATAAAATCTAATCGGCAAAAAGTGTAAAGATAGATCAAAGCTAAGCGAGTCGACTTTGGTAAAACCAATTCATCCGACTTAATAATATCTGTCAAAGACTGCTTCGTACGATTTGATAAACTATAGCGACCTTGCTTTTTATCCAGCACTATCCCTTTATTAGCTAGATAAGGCACTAAATAATCTATTCCTTCTTTGACTTCCTTTATAGGTAAGCTCACCTTAACAGATAATTCATATAATGATAGCTCACAATGATCCATCAAAGTCATCAAAATAACTAGTGCTCTATAATCAAACATTTCTCTTCCTTTCTAACTACAATTATAGTGTAAAAGTTATAAGAATAAAAGAGTATTTGAGCACAATATAATCTCACCTTTTAAAAGAAATTATTGGGCTGAAAGTTTTTAGTAATTATTTTTCTACTTTTTCTTGACGTTATAAATTAAAGCGATATCATTTAGATAACAATTAATAGGAATGGTTGAAATGGCACTAGAACGGCTCAATGAAGGGGAATTGGTAGAGCTTGACAAAGAGCGAAAAGCTGCCATGGTTTCAAATCTCCTTGTCGTTCTTTGTGGCAATCATGATGCACAACCAATTGTCAACACAGGAAGTCTTTACTAAAGATGGTTGAAGCTAAAAAAAGCAGATCCCCCTTCGACTCTCAACAAAGTTATACGCTGCACTCACATCATGGGCAGAAGATGACTTTCGTTCAGTCAATGGCCAAATCGAATATCTCCTCACAGAATGTGTCAAACAACGGAAGAAAGACGGAAAATACGTATCAGAAACCATTGACGAACCATTTGAGATTGATATTTAACACCTTCTCCTGTCTGCCGTGCCGAATAGGAGAATTTTTTCATCTTTTTTTGTCAAGTAACTTTACTTTACAAAAAAGTTTTGATATACTATTAAAGTTGATGAAAATCAAACCTAACTGAATTATATCTTAAAAGGAGAAATTAAAATGGCAGTACCTGCACGTCGCACTTCAAAAGCGAAGAAAAACAAACGTCGTACACACTACAAAGTAACAGCTCCATCTGTAAACTTTGACGAAACTACTGGAGATTACTCACGTTCTCACCGTGTATCACTTAAAGGATACTACAAAGGACGTAAAATCGCTAAAGCTGCATCAGCTGAATAATAGAAGGGAGATACCATGCGCGTAAATATTACACTTGAACACAAAGAATCTGGTGAACGCTTGTACCTTACTTCTAAAAACAAACGTAACACTCCAGACCGTCTTCAATTGAAGAAATACTCACCAAAACTTCGCAAACACGTTGTGTTTACAGAAGTGAAGTAAGCATTCAATACGAATCAATACAGAAGAAAAACGCTATTCAAGCGTTTTTTCTTTTTGTTAATTTCAGTACATTTCAATAAAAATCAACCGAATCATGACCACCCCTAAAA
>NZ_VMMI01000040.1:0-558 GCF_013277125.1 Streptococcus sp. 4094
CGGAGCGTACACAAAACAAACGCATACTCTTGAGAAAAAAGACATAATCAAAAAACCAACAGACACGTTGAGTGGAGACGATCTTCATACAACAAAAGGAATTGTTGGAATCGTAGATAACGGAACGAAAAAAGATTATGACCAAGCAGGAATCACATCTGTAACCTCAGTAGGGCAATTACCAAGTCTAACGCCAGGAAGCAATAGTGAAGTTCCAGTATTGATAACTTATGAAGATGGCTCAAAAGAAAACACAACCGTAACCTTGAAAGTAACGCAAACAGAGCCAGTAGCGCCAACGGTAGGACAATGGCAAAATGGTAATCTGAAAGTAACCCCAGATACAAACAACGGAGGAGATCGGATCGAGATACCGTTGAAAGAAGGCGGACCAGTCGTTGTCAAGAAAGGCGAAGACGGAGAGTGGAAAGTAGAAGGAAACCATCCAGAAGTTAAGGTAACAAACGGATCTATAGAAGTCCCAGCGGACAAAGTAGAAGATGGTGTGAAGGTAACAGCCAAATCAGGAGAAGGCGACTTTGAAAATAGCAAAGAAAG
>NZ_VMMI01000041.1:0-20735 GCF_013277125.1 Streptococcus sp. 4094
TAACTTAAAAATGGTTGCAGAAGTGACCGAACCTCGCATGGTTGCGTAGCTACTTATATCCTAGGTAAGTTATAAGCTAGAGGGTTTGATTCCCTCAGAGGTTGTAAAGACTACAAAAAATAAAAATGAAGTCAAAATTTAATACACACGCAAGGTTGTAGTCGTCTTGCATTTTTAGGGCTTAGCCTAGATAATCTGTGGTAACTCAGGAAAAGGATGTTTTTAAATCTATCAAACATCCTGCCAGAAATGGTCAATCTAAGCAATTTAATCTTAACTATTTCAATTTTGGAATAGGTGGGCGAAGTTAAAGCAGGGAGATTCCAACGGCAAGGTGCTGAGGAAATGCAAACGTGGCAGTTTGGCTGTGAAACGAGTCTATAAGAGGAAAGAGGTATTTGGTTCGAGGTGCAACAAGAGCTTAATACTATATCTTACAAAAATTGGGCGCCTCCCAAAAGTATGTAAGGTGAGTTGATTGTCCGCAAAACAATCGATAACAAGCAGGCGCTGTGCATTTTGTTCTTCAAAAGAGAATGAAACACATGGCGATGCGTGTCTGTGATAGATGAAAGATGATTTTTATATTTTAAAAGCTATTCAAGATAGAAAAAACTCAAAAAAAGCAAAAGTCATCGCCCGTCACAAACGAAAGTGTACTTCGGCAATTAGATTGCCTACTCAAGTCTCGCAAGGATAAGAGTAAAGTCAAAGAGTAAAGCAGCTTAGACTTTTAGCGGGGTCTTCGTTAATTGAAAAATGGCTTAGTAGTTTGCGATGTAAGGAGTGATTGGTCTAACCAATCGTGCATGAGTGATACAAGTAGGAATATTTGTGGACAAGGTAATAAACTATAAGTTATCCAAAGTCACTCGTTTAAAGCAGTAGTCTCATGCTAGCTAATGGATATATGGTAGACGGATTAAGTCCTGTTTAGGGAATTAAGATGTCACAGGTTCGAGTCCTGTCGTTCCAATTGCGATTTTAATTCGCAGTGAGAGGTCTTGAAAAGGTCGCACATCGTGTGACTTTTTTTGATTATTTGAAAAGGTGGTGATGGAAAATTGAACGAGAGACAGAAACATTTCGCTGATGAGTACATCATCAGTAGAAATGCAACACAAGCCGCAATAAAAGCAGGGTATTCTGATAAAACAGCGAGGTCTATAGGACAAAGATTGTTGACAAAAGTTGACATTTCTGAATACATTAAAAAACGTACAGAGGAACTTTTCGACGAACGTTCAATGTCAATCGTAGAAGCCTTGGCAATCTCTGCTAGTATTGCTAGAGGGGAAACTCAACAAGGATATTCTAAAAAAACTGTAAAGACTGCTGAAGGCGTGGAGGTATCGGAAACGACTTATGAATTTACTCCGACAATTGAAGAAAGACAACGCTCTCTAGATCACATATTTAGAGTGAATGGCGCGTATTTAGAGAGAAAAGAAATTGAGATGTCTTCGGCTGTTCAATTCGTTGATGATATAGGAGTCAGAGATGAAACGTAGAATGAGCGAATTTATCCCTAAGGCTTTTTATTCTATGTGGCGTGCAGCATTTGACCCCAAAATCTTACATGTGGTTGAAAAAGGTGGGCGTGGTTCTGGTAAGTCCAGCGACATCGGACACACTATCATTCAAATGA
The DNA here is from genome assembly GCF_013277125.1 of Streptococcus sp. 4094. Taxonomy (NCBI): domain Bacteria; kingdom Bacillati; phylum Bacillota; class Bacilli; order Lactobacillales; family Streptococcaceae; genus Streptococcus; species Streptococcus sp. 4094. The sequence goes on from NZ_VMMI01000041.1 coordinate 1,649, forward strand.
TTATGCGCTATCCAGTCAATGCGGTGTGTATTCGTAAGACGGATAATACCTTAGAACAATCGGTCTATGAGCAATTGAAATGGGCGATTAGTGAGCAAGGGGTCAGTCATTTATTTAAGATTAATAAATCCCCTTTGAAGATAACCTACATCCCAAGAGGGAATTATATTATCTTCCGTGGTGCACAAGATCCAGAACGTATCAAATCCTTGAAAGACAGTCGCTTTCCATTTGCGATAGGCTGGATTGAGGAGTTAGCTGAGTTTAAAACTGAAGATGAAGTAAAGACAATCACCAACTCGCTCCTACGTGGAGAATTGGCTGATGGTCTTTTTTATAAGTTCTTTTACTCTTACAATCCTCCAAAAAGAAAACAGTCTTGGGTGAATAAGAAATATGAAAGCGTCATACAGCCTCCTAATACCTACGTACACCATTCAACTTACTTAGATAACCCATATATATCCCAAGCATTCATAGAAGAAGCAGAGGCCACGAGAGAACGTTCAGAGAAGCGTTATCGTTGGGAGTATCTGGGTGAGGCTATCGGTTCTGGTGTAGCACCATTTGAAAATCTGGTATTCCGCAAGATTACAGACGAGGAGATAGCAAGGTTTGATAACATTCGACAAGGAAATGACTTTGGATATGCTAACGACCCTTTGGCTTTTGTAAGATGGCACTATGACAAGAAGAAACGTGTTATCTATGCTATTGATGAGATTTATGGCGTGAAGATTAGCAACCGTGAATTAGCTGAAAGAATCCGTGAGAAAGGCTATCAATCTCAGATGATAACCTGTGATAGCGCAGAACCTAAGTCGATTGATGAGTTAAAACTGCAGCTAAATATTCCGCTTGTTCAAGGCGCTAAGAAAGGCCCTGATAGTCGTGAGTATGGAGAGCGTTGGTTGGATGATTTGGATGCGATTGTGATAGATCCAGAACGTACGCCGAATATTGCACGAGAGTTCGAAAGTGCCGACTATGCAGTTGATCGTGATGGAAATCCCAAGCCTAAGCTAGAAGAAGTAAACGACCACACAATCGACGCTACAAGATATGCGTTTGAAGACGATATGAGACAGCCAGGAATATCATTCTGGTAGGAGAAGGAGAAATGTTGAGTAATTGGTTTAAATGGTTAATTAGGCGGTTGTTGATTAAGAATACAACCCAAAATGAAATACTAGAGATTGAGATAAGAGAACACCAGGGTTCTGAGAAAGTAAGTACGATGAAACAGGCTTACGAATATTACCGAAACCAAACGGATATTCGAAAGAAAAAAGTAGATGTGGATTGGCGGACGAACTCAAGGATTGAATTGGGTTTATTTAAGAAGCTGGTAGACCAGAAGGTCGGGTATTTGTTTTCTAAACAACCTACCATCTCGCTAGAGGGAGAAGAATCACAAGATTTTTTAGATAGCGTGTTTGACGAGGATCTTTTATCTACGATTAAGTCACTCGGTAAGGAAGCAGTGATAAAAGGGATAGCCTACGGCTTGCCTTATTACGACGAGAACGGCCGTCTACGCTTGTTTAAAATCCCAAGTGAACAGATTATCCCTTTTTGGAAAGATGAGCGTCATTTGGAATTATCCGCCTTTGTGCGTGTCTACAAACAAGCCGTCTACGAAAGCGGAGTGAAGAAGACCAAAACATTTGTAGAATACTACGATGAACAAGGAATTACAGATTATATTTGGACAGGTTCACACCTTGAACTCAATCCACTATCCAAGGAGACCAAGGGAAATTTTTATTATGTCAATGCAGACGGTACACGGACTCCTTATACTTGGGAGAAAGTGCCTCTGATTCCATTCCGCTACAACGAGTATGAGGACGGTCTTTTAGTCCAAACCAAGTCTTTGATTGATAATATTCAACTTCAAATGTCTACTAATGCTGATATGTTGGCAGATATGCCGAAGCTGATTTATGTTTTGAAAAACTATCAGGGCGCAGACTTGGGCGAGTTCATGAATAATCTGAATAAGTTCCGCTCTATCAAAGTTTCTAGTGATGGTGGTGTAGATACCCTACAAGCAGACAATGATACTAGCGGAGTTGAAGCAGATATCGAACGCTCTCGTAAGTTCTTGTATGAGGCTGCTCGAGCCATTGATACCCAAGATGATAATCTAGGTAATGCAAGTGGTCAGGCTCTTAAATGGCGCTATACAGACCTTGATTTGGACTGTAATGAGCTAGAAAATGAGTTCCAAAAAGGCATCAAGCAATTCATTTGGTTTGTAGAACAGTATGCCACAAATAAAGGAGTAGCGTTTGACGCGTCTAAATTTACCTATGTATTCAATCGTGACATCATTTCAAATGAGTCTGAAGCCATTCAAGATTGTGTGAACTCAATCGGTATCTTAGACGACCTAAGCATTCGTGAACAACATCCATGGTATCAACCAGAGGTTGAGGAACGATTGAAAGAACAACAGGAACAAGGACAAAATCCATACTCTCAGACTAATTTCAAAAAGGTAGAGGATGACCATGACGACCAAGGAAAAGAAAAAGATAGATGAGTACTGGACTGAGCGTGCTTTACAACAGGAACAAAACGCTCAGATAGTTGCTGATAGGTATATGGCCCAGATTGGTCAATCCTTAGCTGACTATAAACACCAGCTGGTTTCTGAGATTGAGAAGTTCTATGCCAGGTATGCAGTTGATAATAAAATGACTCACGCAGAGGCCAAGCAATATCTGACAGATAAAGAGCGTAGAGAGTTTAAGCACGTAACTCTTGAAAGGTTTCGTGAGATGGCCTTAAATCCTGACACACCGACACCTTTGTTGGACGCTTTGAGCTATCGCCATCGTATTAGTCGCAAGGAGGCTTTGCTTGCCGAAATTGAGCGTCTAACAGCTGAACTATACGGAAAGCCAGACGGCATACATGACAAGGTCACAGAGGCTCTGAGTGACGTCTACATCAAGGGTAAAATCCATCAAGCTAAGAACTTGGCACATTTTGGAATCATAGAGAAACCAATATTGGGTGTCGATGCAGTTAAGCATAAGATGGGGAGTAACTGGAGTGGTAGAACGTTCTCAACAAATGTGTGGGGGCATGATGCTACGGTTTATAAATCTATCAGCGATACAATCAATAAAGGCCTAACAGGTGGCTGGTCTATTGATAGAATGGCTAGAGCTCTTTCTGAGCGTACAGGAGTCGCCTATCATCGAGCTGATACGCTTGTCAGGACTGAGACAACCTTTTACAACAATCTTGCGACGCTGGATACTATCAAGGAGTTGGGTGGTGACCACTACGAAATTGTAGCGGTCTTAGACAGTCGCACAAGTGAGATTTGTCAGTCAGAAAATCATGAGGTTTATTCTGTTAAAGAATACGAACCAGGTCGAACCGCACCGCCATTCCATGTCCGTTGCCGTTCTACTATCAGGCCTGCAGTTAAGTCTGATAAGAAAGGCAAGACCGATAAGACTGACAGGACAGAAGAAGCAGAACAGATTAGTCCGTATCTCGATATATTACTAAATAACGCCCCTGTAAAAATGGCAAAAGAGAAACGCTCTCTGGATGAAATCTTTGCAGGTTGGGAGCGTGAAGGGGAAGCAGTTAAAGAAAAACTGTTTGCGAAAGACAGAGAAAAGGTGTATAATCAAGATACAAGGGAAACTAAAGCGAAATTTTATAGTGAGCAATTATTGTCCAAGATTTCGAAAGCCGAGCCGAAAATTACAAGCGATATGCAACGTATTGCTGGGGGAAATAAACTAGCCGGTCTTGAATTTAGGAAGAAAACAGTTGAGTCATTATCACGTAAAATTATTGCAGATAGCCTAGTTGAAAATATAAGTTTGTCAAAAGCTGTGAGTAAGATTAACGACGCCTTAAGGTACACAACTATTTTCGATTACGATACTTTTGCAGAAGAGTATTTGAAGATGAAACAGAAGCTCATCGCAGAAGGTTATAAAATTGTAAAAGTAAAAAACACTTGGCTAATAGATGGACCATATAAAGGTGTGAATACAGTCGTTGAAAAAGATGGTATCAACTTTGAAATGCAGTATCATACTCAGGAAAGTTTCGACTTAAAAAATGGTTCATTACATGAACTCTATGAGATGTATCGTGATACGAATACATCTGATCTAGAACGCATGAACTTATTCAAAGAAATGCTTGATTTAAGTAATGAACTTGAGATTCCTAAAAACATAGAGAGGGTGAAGTGATATGAAAGATATTAAATACTACCACACAACAACGAACAATCCTCAAGTACTTCGTTTAATCGATGGTGTCATGCAAGTTTTTGACATTGAAAAAAAGTGGATTGATAGCATTGACTGGTTTAATAAAATCTTTTTCAATGACTTCACGGATTTCGAAGAAATTTCAGAAAAGGATGCATTTGCTTATATTGGTAGGATGGTAGTGGCATGATTGATATTGCTTTAGCTATTGCTAAAAAAGCACATACAGGGCAGGTGGATAAAGCGGGTGTTGATTACATACAGCATCCTCTCTACGTGGCCAGTCAAGTCAAAACTGAACAAGAAAAAACTGTCGCTCTTTTGCATGATGTGATTGAGGATAGTGATGTAACTGCTGCCGATTTATTGGCGTCTGGTTTGTCAAATGAAGTTGTTACAGCAGTACAAATTTTGACAAAGAAAAAAGGTCAAAGTTATCAAGAATATCTTGAGAAAGTAAAATCAAATAATTTAGCAAGAGTTGTAAAACTTGCAGATTTGAAACACAACTCAGATTTATCACGTTTGAAATCTGTTACCAATACAGACTACGAGCGTGTTAAAAAATATAAAAATGCAATTTATTACTTAAGCACCTAGAGAAATCTAAGTGCTTTTCTTATGCTTAGAAAGGGTCGAGAAATGAAATACCGTAAAAAACCAGTAGTCATTGAGGCAGTTCAACTTAATGAACGTTGTTTGATTGAAGAAGATTGGTTTTGGGACGCAGTAACAAGGAATGAGATTATCATTCACGATAGTGGCAAGTGGAATAAAAATCCAGCATGGTGTGAGATTAAAACACTTGAGGGTGTCATGGTCGCAAAAACAGGCGACTATATTATCAAAGGCGTGCAAGGTGAATTTTATCCATGCAAACCTGACATTTTTAAAGAAACATACGAAAAAGTAGAGGAGTAAGATATGTTTATCTGGGATTTAGTATCAATTTTATTAGGTTGGATTATATTTTTTGCGTTAATTTTGTTCGTAATAATTAAATTATTTGAAGTGATTTCAACAATCATTTCAACTCTAAAAGTCGGAATTGAATACAGAAAGAAACTGAAACAACTGAAAAATAAATAACCTAACCGCATCGAAATCGAGGCGGTTTTCTTATGCCCTAACCGTATGGAATCCCGTACGGTTAAATTTATATGTTGGAGGTATTGCCTTGAGGAAGTATACAAAAATAGCACTAACAATTGCTGTAACCGTCATTACAACAAAGCTAGTGCTACACATAGAAGAACAGCGAAAAATCAGAGACTTACATAATCGAATTGCTAAATTAGTTCAAATCGACTAGTGTCTTTCGCCCTGAGCATGGCGTTAAAAGGCTTTTTTACTTTACCAAAATGTCGTGGTCGTTGCTACGTTAAACAAACGTACAGGAGGAAAAGAAATGAATCGTAAATTTTTGGAACAGTTAGGATTGACTGAGGAACAAGTTGAAGCAGTTATGTCCGAACACGGGAAATCAACACAGGACCTACAAGCAAAGGTGTCTGCTGCAGAAGATAATGCCAAGGGCTTGCAAGACCAGTTGGAAGAGCGTGATAAGGACATGAAACAGCTCAAGAAAGACGCTGAGGGCAATGCTGACTTACAACAAAAATACTCAGACTTGGACAGCAAGTATAAGACACAACAGAAGGAACATGAACAACAACTCAAGACAATGCAGTTAGATCATGCTATTGAAATGCACTTGAGCGGTAAGGTTCATGACGCTGGAATCGTGTCTAGTCTACTAGACAAGTCTAAATTGGGATTAGGTGACAACGGAGCGGTGACTGGATTAGATGAACAGTTAACGGCTTTGAAGGAATCTAAAGGCTTTTTATTTGCTCCAGAAAAGGCTGTAGAACCACATATCGCTGGTGCTAAGCCACAAGGGGCAACACAAGAAGAAACAGTTGCTAACGACCTGACAACGCAGATGATCAATGCGTTTACGTCAGATCTATAATCAAAAAATAGAAAAGAGGAACAGATATGCCAGCAACATTGAACTATGCACAGGCTTACCAACAAGGTTTGCAAAATCGTTATAGTGAAAACGGACTGTTATTCACTAACAAACTTTGGGACTCTCCATCAAACACGCTTTTGAAATTTACAGGAGCTAAAGAAGTGAAAGTGCCGCGTCTTTTGATTAAAGAAGGGCGCAAGGACCGTACACGTCGCACGATTACGAATATTGACGCTAACTATGAAAACCAATGGGAAACATACACATTGACTAATGAGCGTTATTGGTCAACACTAGTAGACCCATCAGATGTTGATGAAACTAACTATGTTACTTCCATTGCTAACATTACTAAGACATTCAACGATACTGAAAAAGTTCCAGAAATGGATAAATTCATGGTATCTAAATTGTTCTCCCGTAAGAAAGCACTTGATACAGAAAGTAAACAAATTAAGTCCTTGAATTTGACTGAGGAAAACTTCCTTGCAACCTTCGATGAGTTGATGGAACAAATGGACGAAGCTGGAGTACCAGCAGAAGGTCGTGTTATTTTCTGTACACCAGCAGTTAAACGTATGATCAAAAACATCAAGGACTTTGGTCGTACAGTCAATATCCACGGTCAAGGCACGGTGATTGACCGTTCTATCGGTCGTTTGGACGATGTGACGATTGAACCAGCTATTCCATCTGACCGCATGAAGACCTTGTACAACTTCACAAATGGCGCTAAAGTTGACCCAACTGCTAAACAAATCCATTTCTTCTTGATTCATATTCCATGTATGGCAGCGCCACAAAAATATGAATTTGTAGGACTTGACGCACCAAGTGCTTCTTCAAGCGGTAACTACTTGTATTACGAACAATCTTACGATGATGTATTGCTATTCCAGACTAAACATGAAGGTCTAGCCTTTGTTGTCGCACCTTAAAGAGGAGGATAGAAAATGATAACAGTAAAGAAAGAAAATCGTGTCCTAGATATCGATGAACTAGAAAAAGCAACCTTCCTGGAAGATGGCTACGATGTGGTAAAAATCAAAGATGGCGAATATGTCGTCGTAGAGCCAGCAACCAGCGGACGTACCTATACCATTCAGGAGTATCAAGCAGTAGTTGCTGAACGTGACCAAGCTCTTGCCGAACTTGAAAAAGTGAAAGCTAAGAAAACGAGCAAGAAAGACGAAGAAGAGAAATAAGGAGGGTGTTTCTGCTGATGGAGAAGATGACACTTGAAGAAATTCAACAGCATAACGAAGATGCTAGACAAGCCTTGATTGACTTGTACGAACAACGTTATTTAGGCTATCCAGAAGAGTTAGTGGTCGATGAAGTCATGCAGAACATTCTTAACTACTGTAATCGTGAGGATTTTCCTTTAGAGTTGCGATTTGTGGCCATGCAGATGGTTTATGTTGTTTGTAATCCTGACCAAGCTGTCCAAGGCAAGAATATTTCCGTTGGAGATACTCGTGTCGAATTGGCTAAGTCAGACCTTGCCAGACGTGCTGAAAGTGTCTTGTTGGACTTTACGAGTCAGCTACAGAGGTTCAGAAAGTTGAGGTGGTAGGATGAATATCAATGATGTTCTATCTCAGGCAACACCAAGCATTGAATGGACCTATGATAAAAAGATGGATGTGTTTGCTTCTGTCGAGAGTACGAAAACAAACGGAGCTGATTTTGTAGAGTTCAAAGAAATCTACAAGAAGGTTCCCTGTCGTGTCTCTGTTCGTAACTTAGTGAATACTGAGCAGAACGAAGCGCACCAACTCAAGACAGAACACAAGATTTTCTGTTCGCCTAAATTTACTATCAAAGCTGGTAGTAAATTGGTCGTAGATGGTGTTCAGTACCTGACCAGTGAAGACCCGATGGTCTATGTCACGCATCAAGAAATTGTGGTGAGACGACATGAGTGGTTATGATGATAGTGATGTTCAAGAGTTCTTGAAACGACTTGAACGGGCTCAGGCAATCATTGATTCTGAGTTTATGCAGGCTGCTAAAGATATCGGCCTAGCCTTTTTGAAAGAGGTTAAGGAACGAACACCAAAGGGCTTAACAGGTAAGTTAAATCAATCGTGGAAGATGGAAGTAAGCAAAAATGGGAATGTGTATGAGGTTATCGCATTCAACCCCATGGAATACGCTTCTTTCGTCGAAAGTGGACACCGTCAACAAGTAGGGCGTTATGTCCCTGCAATCGGCAAGCGTTTGGTCAATCCTTGGGTGGAAGGACGCTTCATGATGAGACTGACAGAAGAACAGATTAAACAGAAAATTCCACAAATCACACAACAAATCGAAGAGAGGCTAAAGGAGGAATTAGGTGGATTATAGTATTAGACCACTCGTCATCAAGCAACTCAAAGATGTGTTTGGGTGCAAGGTCTATGATGAACAAATCCAGCAAGGATTGAAAACACCTTGTTTTATTGTAGATGTGAAGCCTGTGACTCGAAAGCGGTTGGCAAACCAAAACGATAAGCAGGTTTTTATTGTCTTGCTGCATTACTACACCGAAAAAACAACAGACTTATACCAAAAGTTTGAAGAGATTGAAACGGTGTTTAATTCGCCTTCCTTTCGTTATTTAGGGGATAAGTACCCTATCAATGATTTGAAGGTGGAATACAATGCCAATGACTTGATATGCACATTTACAATCACTCGATACGTTCGATGGGTTGAAGAAGAACCAAGAATGCAAATATTAGAAAGGATAGGTGAAACTTCTCATGGAAATGAATGAAGAACTAGGTTATGTAACCGAACCAGTGGTACCAACCACTGAAGAAAAATTTGGTAAAGAGGCATTGCTCAAGTATTTTGAAGATGATGCAACTTTGTTAAACGTTTTGCTGGAAGATGACCAGTCATACTCACTAGCAGAAGTAAGACGCATTTTAGAAGACTGGAGAAAGGGTGTGGCTAACTAATGGCACAATGGAGAGTACAGAATAAACGAGTTCCAAAGGCCTACATCAATTTCGTATCAAGAGATGATGTGATTGTTCCTTTGGAAGACAATACGATTGCAGCAGTTATGATTGCTGGATCTTGGGGAGAGCCTGGTGCCTTCACACTTGTTGACGGTACAAGCAACTTCCGTCGCCTATTTGGTAAACCGATTGATGAACTTCTTCCAATTCGTGAAGCCTTGAAAGGTACCGGTAAGGTTCTTGTCTACAACGGTGTGAACAACACTGGGCTACAGGCAACGAAAACAGAAAACGATATGGTCGTTACAGCTAAATACAAAGGATTAGCTGGTAATCATATTCATGTTATCTTCAAGAAACAAGTTGATACTGGCTTTGAAGTAACAACTGTTTTCTTTGGAAAAGAAGTTGATAAACAAATCATCACAGCCTTGCCATTTAAGAATGACTATGTGAATGTAACGGGCACTTTAACAACAGAAGATAAAACAATCTTGCTTGAAGGTGGTACTGATGGAGCTACAACCAATTCAGAGGTTGAAGATTTCCTAAATGCACTCGATACTCAAGACTTCCGTGTCTTGGCTCTGGGTACAGATGAAAGTGCAACGAAAGCACTTGTTACGGCTCATATCAAGAAATGGCGTGACGCTGGTCGTTCAGTCATTGCAGTCTTGAATGATTACACGGATGCTGACGATGAAGGTGTTGTATCAGTCGGTAACGGGGTTACATTGAGCGATGGTACGAAACTAAGCGCTAAGGATTGTGTTTACTTCGTAGCTGGTAAGTATGCAGGGGCTGGCTTGCAATCCAATACATTCAAGTCTTATCCAGGCGCTATCGACTGTGAGCGTAAGAACGAAGCAGAGGCTGAAAAGCTCATCAATAAAGGTCAGCTTATCTTTGCTTATCGAAATGAAAAAGTGATTATCCTGTCAGACGTGAACTCATTTACTAGCTATACGGCAGAACACAGTCGTATTTTTGGTAAGAACAAACTTGTCCGCACCATGGATAATATCAATACCAATGTCAAGTATATCTTTGAGAACTACTTCATCGGTAAAGTGCCAAACAACGTGAATGGTCGTGAGTTGTTTAAACAGCGAATCATCACAATGGTCCTTGATCCACTTGCTCAAAAGCAAGCCTTGGAGTATAAAGCGAAAGATATTGAGATTTCACAAGGTATCACCAAAGAATCTGTCGTGGTAAACTTGCCAGTTGTCTTGACGGACGCTATGGAAATCTTGTACATGACGGTTATCTGTGATTAAGAAAGGAGAAACTAGCTAATGGCTATTATGAACCAATTAGATGCTTTGTCAGCTAAGGAAGGAACAGTCTTCTTTACAATCAATGACAAGCAATATGAACTAGCAGAGCTTATCTCGCTAGAAACAAAGGTTGAATACACAAAAGCTGATGTTACCCCTCTCAACTCTCGTATGAAGGGTGGTAAGATTGTCGGCGCAGAAGGTACAGGTTCGTTGAAGATGTACTACCACCGTCCAGAATTAAAGGCGATGGCTTTAAACTATGTCAAACAAGGTATTTTGCCTCGTATTGATATCAAGTGTACTAACGAAGACCGCACATCTCGTGCAGGTCGCTATACCATCGTTTTGAAAGGGGTTCTGTTCAAAGAATCACTTATCTTTAAACTAGATGGATCAGCGGATGAGGTCATTGACGAAGAAACGGACTTCACATTCCAAGATTTTGATATTTTATCAGAATTCCAAGAAATTACATACTAACATAAGGAGGAAATAGTGGTGAGTGGATTAAAAGCATTTTTGAAACAAAATAAAAAAGGGGAAGAGACTAAGGATGTCTTGCTTCCTTCTTTTGAGGAACCAGTTAAAATTCGAGTGTTGAGTGCTCGTGAAGCGGACTTAATCAATGACCGTTGCTTTGTCAATAAGCCTGGTCGCAACGGACGCCAAGAGCGTGTATTTGACGGTGTTAAATATAACCGTGAAATCTGTATTGCGTCTATCGTGGTTCCTGACCTTAACGATAAAGAATTACAAGATTCGTATGGAGCAATGGGAGCTTCTGAGTTATTCGGTACTATGTTTAACTGGGGCGAAAGCGCCTTGATTTTGGAAGCTGTGACCGAACTCAGCGGTATCAACCAAACATTCCAAGACAAGGTTGACGAGGCAAAAAACTAATAAAAGAGGACGCGGAGGCAAAACTTGCCTACTTCGCCCTCGTAAACTATTACATTCGCCCTAGTGAATTTGTGAATATGGATGTAGAAGAAAAAGCCTTTTTCGCTGCAGTCATGCACGAAGAGGGGCTACAACGTAAAAAAGCAATGAAGAAGTGAGGTGATTCTATTGGCAAATATACAAACAACCATGTCTTTGACCGATAGAGTCACAGGCACTTTAAATAGAATCTATGCAACTATGGAGCGTGTCAAAAATGCAGGTTCTGGCATAGATAAAGCTATGAAGGCTCAAGAATCCGCTATGAAAAAAGCTGGTGATTCTGGTCAATATTTTGTCAATAAAGCTGGGCGAGTCGTTGATGTCAACGGTAGGTTTGTCAACAGTGCAACTCTAGCAGCTGCAGGACTCAAAAAAGAAGAACTGGCTCTAAGAGATTTAGGGAATGCCTCGAATAATACTTCTAACAAGCTAAGTAGATTAGTATCTTTGAAAGGTTTGTTGAAGACCACTTTAGCTGGTATTGCAGTCGGTAAAATTACCAAACAAGCTATAGGCATGTCAGACGAGTACGCCAATATGCATGCTCGTTTAGATATGATTCGAGATAGTACGCAGACGACAGAGGAACTGCAAAAGTCTATCTATACATCCGCACAGCGTACAGGCTCGGCCTATACAACCATGGCAAACGGTGTCGCTAAGATGAGGATGCAAGCTGGCGATGTTTTCCAAAACAACGGTGAAACAATTGCCTTTTTGGAAACTATGAACAAATCCTTTGTTGTTGGTGGCGCAAGCATTGAAGAGCAAAAAAGTGCCATGCTTCAGCTTACTCAGGCTATGGCCAGTGGTAAGTTGCAAGGTGATGAGTTGCGTTCTCTAGCTGAAACTTCACCAGCCTTAATCCAAGCTATTGCAAACAAGTTAGGCGTCAGCCGTGGCGAGGTTAAGAAACTTGGAGCAGACGGGAAGATTACGGCTGACATTGTCAAAACTGCCATGCTGGATGCAAGCGAAGCGATCGATCAACAATTTCGCAACATGCCAATGACATGGGGCAGGGCATGGCAGAACTTCTTGAACTTTGTGACCAAGGCGATTGAGCCAATATCGATTAAGGTTAATCAGATAGTAAACTCGTCTGCTTTCCAACAGTTTGCCCAGATTGTAGCCACGGTGCTTCAGTATGTCGTCCAAGCAGTTATCTTTGCCATGGATATGATTGGGGCTGTTTGGAGTATGTTGGCTCCGATTGCTCAATTTGTCATCAACAACTGGTCTGTCATTCAACCGATTATTATTGCTGTAGCAATCGCTATAGGGACTTATGTAGTTGCGATGAATGCAGCAGAAATCGCAACGAAACTATTTAGTATTGCTACAAATGCTGCGAAAGCCGCTATGGCTGGTTTTAATGCAGTTTTGGCAATGAACCCAATCATGTTGATTGTAATGGCAGTTATTATCCTTATCGGCCTCTTCTATGCCTTGGTCGCATGGTTTAACAACCTTACTGGTGCAGCCGTATCAGCTACAGGAATCATCATGGGAGCGATATTTGCCCTTGGAATGATAATTTGGGATATACTTATTGGCCTCGTCAATGTAGCTATCTGGGTGATTAATATGATGCTACAGGGTGTTTTTTGGTATGTGAATACCGCAATAGCATTCTGGATGTTCCTCTATCAGGCAATCTTAACTATTTTGATAGGTATTTTAGACTTTATCGACTGGTTTGTTACGGGAGCTATAAATCTATGGAATGAATTGACTTATAACTGTCAAATGGCATGGTATGATATTGCTCAAGGTGGTAGAGGGATGGCGGTAGCCATCGCTGGATTTGTAGATAGCATGGTCAATAGTGTTATCGGTGCAGTCGAAGGCATGATTAACTCTGTTCTTGGTGGCTTTAATAAAATGATTGGCTTCTTAAATGGGTTCGGTCTAAATCTAAGCGCTGTTGGAACGGTTTCTCTTGGTCGGACGAACTTTGCCGGTGATATTGCGAACGCCATTGACAGCATGGAAAAACCTGTCAAGAAAACCTTTGAAGGTCTGCATTTGGCAGATGGTCTCAAACAACACAAAGCTAGTTTAGAAACTCCGCACCTTGACGCTCCGCAAATTGGTTATTTAGAGGGAGGGAGCGTTCTTGGAGCCTTTAATAACGGCTATAAATTCGGTCAAGGGATTGATAAGGCTGTCGGTGGTTTCTTCAAAGGAGCTGGCGATGCCAACGGTGCAGGAAACAATTTCTTGGGTGACCAAGGCACTACACCTTACGAACTCAGCCCAGCAAGTTCAGTCCCTGGACAAGGCGATGGAGGAAAAGGTGGCGGTCACAATCCAACTGGTGGTAAATTAGATAAAGTCGGCAAGATTGAAGATGAAATCAAACTGGACGATGAATACATCAAGCTGATTAAGGACGTTGCGACCATGAAGTGGCAACAGAACTTTATTACCTTGAAGCCAGAGATTGTCACCAACATTGACTCCATTAACAACGCTGGCCAGTATGCCAACGTATTGGATGATTTGAATGCAACCATTGTAGACGCTTTGAATAACGGCGCTGACGGCCTTATGGCTTACTAGGAAGGAGGTAGCAGATGTTTATATTTATTGAAGGCATTAAATTGCCAGTGAATCCAGAAGAAATCAAACTGGAGGACAAACAAGGAATTGAGACAGTCGCTATCATCGATACTGGTAACGTTCCGCTTGTCGGAAATCCAGAGCTTCAATCGATTGAGTTTGAATCCTTTATCCCTAGCGGAAGATACGATGGAAACTACCAACGGAATAGCCGTGTTTCTCCAGAATCCTTTGTTTCTTCTATTCGTAAATTTAAGACAGAAGGCACTCCTATTCAATTAATGATTGGGGGTGCTTTTGGTTCTGCTATTAACGGGAAATTTCTAGTGGAACAGTTTGATGTCTCTACCAAGACGGGATATGAAGATGACCTGATTTATAAGATTAAGTTCTTACAATATCGGTCTCACAAACCACGAAAGGTCACCATCAAAGACAAGCAAGCACTTGAGGCTACTAAAAAGAAACCGCAAGCGAAAGCTACGGAAGAACGTAGTGCCACAACAGAGAAACCTGCTCAAAAAAGCCATACGGTTGTGAGCGGTGATACACTGTGGGGAATTGCTCAGACTTTTTACGGAGACGGCAGCCGATATACTGAAATTTACGAAGCTAACAAAGACAAAATCAAAGACCCTCATTGGATTTATCCTGGACAGGAGTTTGTGATACCATGATGCAATTATTCTATCAGAACAATAAAACTGGAGATACATGGGATTTAGCAACTGTGTCTGATAAGGTTGAGTTCAAGACAACTAGAAAAGGGTCAGCTTGGAGCGTGGAGATTACCTTGTACAACTCTACAAAAGTAGCCTTTGAATATGGTTCTCCGCTCGCTTTTAAGCTAGATGATAAAGAGGTGTTCTTTGGTTATTTGACCAAAGTCAAGTATGAAAAAGACACTAAAACAACCTTGACCTTCCATGATCAGATAAAGTACTTACTACGCAATATCAACTTTGTTGCCAAGGATAAAAACGTCAATCAAATTGTCTCAGCAATCGCAGGAGATTTTGATTTGAAGATTGGGGAACTAAAAGCCCCATCCGTGACCTTATCCCCTCAGTTGAAGGAAGATAAGAAGGCTCTGGATATTATCCAGGAGGCTATGGACGAGACCTTGGTGCAAAGTGGAGAATTGCTGGTCCTATATGACAAGTTCGGCGAGTTGACACTAACGACTCCGAAAAACTTACCAATCCAGTACATTATCGGAAATGAATCCTTTATGTCTAGCTTTGAGTTTGAAGGTTCGATTGAGGATAGTGCTAATATTGTCCGCTTGATCCAAGAGAACAAAGAAACCAAAAAGAGAGAGGTCTACATCTATCAGGACAGCTACAACATCGGCGCTTGGGGAAAACTCCAGTACATGAAAAAAGTGGATGAGAAAGCAACTGAGGGGCAAATCAAACAATGGGGCGAAATGCTCTTGAAGATGAAAAATCGTCCTAAAGAAACTTTTAGTCTGAAAGCTGATATTGGAAGTATTGACTTTTTAGCAGGGCATGCAGTCTATGTGGATGTTAAGGATATTGAGAAGAAGGGATGGTATGTCATTGAAGAGGCAACTCATTCCTTCAGTGCAGAAAAGCACACGATGGAGATTAAATTATTCATGGCAGGAAGTGAGTAGATGGAAGTAATAGAAAATCTAAAGAAATTGATTAGTAATTTTATTGAAAATCGCCAGTTCGCAAAGATAACGACTGGTGTTGTTTTATCAGTTTCTCCTCTCAAAATTCAATTGACCAATGAGTTGATTTTGGATGATTCCATGCTTGCTGTTACATGGACGGATGAAACATTGGATCCTGAGTATGTTGGCCAAACCCTTCATCTCATCAGACAAGATGGTGGAGGGTTTTATTATGTCTTGTACAAGAAAATTTTCCACTATAAGCGCAAAGTGAAAGGGGGTTCTGATGAATGAGCACTCCTAAAACAAATTTTTTAAACATCGCTAAAAATGTTGTTGAAGCTAAGAAACAACCTAGCTTAACACTAGATGAAACCAATATCTTGCTAGAAACAGATGGCATTCATGCTCTGAAGCAATCAATCAGACGCATGCTGACGACTGAACGGTTTATCTATACGATTTATGATCATCGATACGGTGTAGAGTTAGATGCTTTATTTGGTGGGGATATGGATTATGCCCAGATGGATATCGCACGTCGCATAAAAGAAGCCTTGTATGAAGACGACAGGATTCATGAGGCTCATTCTTTTTCTACCAGGATAAAGAAAGATGAGTTTTATGTGCAGTTCATGGTTGATAGTGATTTTGGAACATTTGAGATGGATTTGGAGGTGAAACGATGATAAAGGTAAAAACATATCCAGAAATTTTAGAGGATATGCTGGCCTTGTTTGATGACAAGTATGACAAAAGACAAGGATCTGTCTTGTACAATCTAGTTGCGCCTGCAGCTCGAGAAGTTGCCATTCAGTATACGGTCTTAAAATCGTATGAGGAAGTCAACTTTTTAGATACGAGTACAGGAATCTTCCTAACTCGTTTATGTAGGCAGTTCGGAGTTGAACGTTTGCCAGCTACGGCATCGGTTCGATTGGTTCAATTCAAGCAAGAAATCCCACTCGGGACTCGTTTCAGTGTGGTTAATAGTGAGTATAATTTCCGTGTCTTAGAACGTCGCTCTGGATTCGAGTATAGCGTAGTAGCTGAACAAGTCGGAAATGCACCTAACTATGTAAGAGGGCAACTCATCAATATTGATGTGTTGAGCGACTTTAAAGGGGCAGAAATCGGCTCTGTCATCGTCGTAGGAGAAGACGAAGAGACAGATAAACAACTCCGTAAACGGACTATTGAGTATCTGAAAACACCGACCTTAAACGGGAACATTGCCCAATACAAGAAATGGGCAAGTGAGTTTGTTGGTGTAGGTTCGGCACTTATCGAACCGCTCTGGAAGGGAGAAAACACGGTACGTGTATCTATTACGGATGCTGACGGTAACGAAGCTAGTTCAGAGCTGGTAAAGAAGTTCAAGAATTATCTAGATCCTGAGCCAAGTGGCCATGGGTTAGGTGTAGCTCCGATTGGTGCCTATGTGACTGTGCAGTCTGTAAGTGGCTACGACGTTCGTATTACCGCAACAATCAAGATTGATGAAGATGTAGATATCGCAACCATCAAGCACGAGGCGAAAGTCCAACTCATTAAATACTTACGTGAAGAAGCATTTGAAGAGAAAGAGGTTCGAAATTATAAAGTTGCCACGATCATTGACAGAATTAATGGGGTTCGAGATGTGGACCGTATTTTGTTGAATGACAGGGAACAAAGTATTGAACTTTCTACCAACATGCTTCCGAAACTAGCGGAGGTAACTATCAATGTCACAAGTTAGATATCGTATGTTATCGGCTTTGCCAGAGGTCTTAGATCCAACAATCAATGATTTGTTTGAAACTGAGATTCCAGAGCTGGAATTGATTACAGACTTAATCTTTGACACAAGACGGTTGATGTTGTTGCCAGAAGCGACCGAAGACTGGATTACACGTTGGGAAAAAGCTTTGCAGGTAAAACCGAAAACAATTGATTTGGAAGAGCGAAGGCGGTATCTAATCACTTTAATTTCTTCCAAAATAAAAATAAACTCAGTGAGTTTACAAAAAATTACAAAGAGCTTTACGAATGTCAATAATTTAGTAACGGTCAAGGGTTCGGCGGTACATATCCGATTTTTAGGAGAACTGCCAACTGGATATTTGAACCGTTTTTTAAAGTATGTGCGTGAATTGATTCCTGCTCACTTAGGAATCCAATTCTCGGTTGAAGCGCCAATGATGAACACAATTTATATTAGCGCTCATACATTCAGTGATATTCGTTCAGTTCGATTTGAATAGGAGGAAATAAATGGGATATTTTATCCAGCCTATTGTGACCGATAAAGCAATCAGCGAAACAGCTTTAGCAATTCAAAATAGAGAACCACTGGTTTTCACTCGAATAGCTTTGGGTAGTGGCCGGCATCGGACGGACGCTGGCAAGAAGAATGATGTAGCTCAAATAGTTCATTCTTTGCAAGTGACACAGTCTTTATCGACGGATGTAGCTGACACGATTCGTCTCACAGCGAGGTTTGATAACTCACGGATTGAGCGTGAAATGATTGTGAACGAAATCGGTGTGTTTGCAAAACGTGGGAATCATGAAGAATTCATGTACATGTACACTTGGGCAGAACAGGGAGATGTGATTCCTCCTAAAACATCTGCTTATGTATATCGAGATTATGATTTCAATACGACTATTAGTAAGAATAGTCAGATTACCATTCAGTACAATGCGACTGACTTGGTTTATGCAACTGTCCCTGAATTGAAAGCGACAGAAAGGAAGCTGCAGACTAATATCGATAATCATATTGGAGATACTGCACGTCACGTTTCTGACCAAGAACGGACTCGCTGGAATGGGAAGGCCGATTCAAGTCACAGGCATAAGGTTGCAGACATCGACGGTCTTGAAGAGATTATCGGCAACCAAACAACAAACAAAGCGAATCAAGCAGACCTTACGGGTCACATCCAAAACCAAAACAACCCACACAATGTAACGAAACAACAAGTGGGACTAGGGAATGTCACGAATGTTGAGCAAGCAAGTAAGCAAGATTTTAACAATCACGCAACTAATCGCAACAATCCACATAGCGTTACGAAGCATCAAGTTGGTCTAGGTAACGTAGACAACGTAAGACAAGCAAGTTATGAGTCTGTAGAGGCTTTAAAGCGTGAGTTTCAGGAGCATGAAGATAGACTAAATGCTATCGAGTATATGTTCTTGCAGAATGACTTCACTGCTCCGATTCGTACGGAAGACGGTACAGAACATACCTTACTTGCGGACGAAAATGGTCATGTGATTGTCGCAGATTGGAAATATAGAATGGAGGTATAATATGGCAGTAATTAGTACACAGACACGAAAAGTAACTGATTTGCCACAGGCTAGTCAGGTTAACAACTCAGACAACATCATGATTCATGATGGACGTGGGTTGAAAAAAATGTCTGTGCAGACTTTCAAAAACGGAGTGAGTTCAATTCCCACAACCGCAACAGCTG
>NZ_VMMI01000042.1:0-57812 GCF_013277125.1 Streptococcus sp. 4094
TTTATACTCTTCGAAAATCTCTTCAAACCACGTCAGCTTCCATCTGCAACCTCAAAACAGTGTTTTGAGCTGACTTCGTCAGTTCTATCTAAAACCTCAAGGCAGGGCTTTGAGCAACCTGCGGCTAGCTTCCTAGTTTGCTTTTTGATTTTTATTGAGTATAAAAAACTTTTTCGTCCAAAATTGCCTAAAATATACCTTATTAAAGTGAAAACTAAAAATTTTTCAATTGTATATAATCCAAAATTTATTTTTTAAAATAAAATATTTTTTAGGAAGTAACTAAGACAATTTACATAAAAAATAAAGTACATTGATTGTAAAATGTACTTTATGCTTCTAATTCAGTTTTATCAATGGTTTAAGTTTAGTTAATTCAATTGTACATAAACTTTTAGTTTTACGGATCTAAATCTTTGCAGTTTCTATTGTGAATCATTAGCTAGTGCTTTTTCTAGTTTCCAAATACTAAACCAGAATGAAATAGTCAACAGAATAAGGAAAATAATAAAAATCTCACCCACTAAACTTCTGTTCATACTACATAACTGAAGAGCTATATAAGGAGCTATGAGATACAAAATGCATTGTATAATTGCTATCGTTTTCTTTTTCATGATTTTAATCTTACTGTACAGATTTGATACAGTAAACTCCTTTCTAGCTTTATGCTTTATCATTTCTAACTTAATTATAGTCTTATTTTCAACAAAGTTCGATTACTTGATGTTAAACATCTTGTTAGTAAAGAATAACCGATCTCATTACTGAGAATCGGTTTTCTATTATATTAAATTAAGAAGTTTATTTTTTACATAACATAAATTATGTAAAAATCACTACAACAACAAATCTTTGACTTTTCCAATTTCACTTTTTGGAATAACCAGGTGAATCATATCTCCGAGAAACATTCTAGTTGAGCCGTTAACTGTTTGGCTCTTACCATTATGCACTTGGGTAGTGATGAGGACGTTGTGTGGTAAGTTGAGTTCATGAACTTGTTTCCCAGCAATTTTATCAGAAACTGGTATTTCGATAAGTGTAACTTCTCCTTCGCTGGATACTTCTTCTGGAAGCATTTTTTCCAGCATGGCTTCATAGACTGGTGCACCTTTGAGTAGGTCCATAATGATGTAGGAGACCAAGGTTACTAAACCAAGTGGCATGAGGTTGCGAATATCTCCTACCATCTCAGTTACCAGAATCATAGCAGTTAAGGGAGCTTTTGATATAGCTCCAAAATAGCCACTCATTCCTAGAATGATAAATATAGGGAATTGCTCTTGACTGACAAGTCCAAGATTGACACAGATAACACCAACTAAGGCACCAAGTAAGGAACCAAGCGCCAAAATTGGTAGGAAAATTCCTCCTGGAAGACCACTTCCATAACTAATCATGCTCCAGATAAAGCGAATTAAAAAGTAAGCTAATAGAACTTGAAAACTAAAATCTTGCTCAGTTAGGGAAAGTACCAGCTGATTTCCACCACCAAGGATGTGGGGTAAAAAAATTCCGACTGGTATGATGAGAATAAAAGCAAGAATTGGATAATAAGCTCTATCCAAATGGATTTTTTGACCAAGCCAGTCATAAACTCGACCGACATTTAATACAGCTTTCTCATAGAGAAAACCGGAAAGTCCTAGAAAAATCCCCATAACCAAGTAAATCCAATACTGATCTAAGGTCATGAGAGGGATATTATCTGGCATATCCAGTACGGGCGTTAGGCCAAATATGAGTAAAGAAACAAAGTTTGCTACAATGCTGGCTGCTAGAGTGGAAACCCAGAAAAAGCGTGAAAAGTGATGATAGACTTCTTCTACCACAAAGAGAAGTCCAGCAATCGGAGCATTAAAGGCAGCGGCTAAACCTGCTGCAGCTCCACTGGCAATCAAGGAACGTTCCTCTACTGGACTGGATTTGAGCCACTTGGCAATTCCTTTGCCACCAACTGCTCCCAGTTGGATACTTGGCCCTTCACGCCCCAGCATGAGTCCGCTGGCAATAGCTAGAATTCCTAGAATATATTTTTTCCAGAGAACACCCCACCAGTTGAGGGTCATGAGACCTTTCAGTTCGGCTTCGACTTGCGGAATTCCTGAGCCTTTGATATCTTTTTCTGACCGTGTCAGTTTGGCACTGAGCCAGCAAATGACTAGATAAAACAGGGCGATAATAAATAAATGAACAAATAAGTGCCCTTGATCTTGATAAAGTCCTTGTATCAGGTGGAAGCCCTTTTCAATTAAGAAACGAAAGGATCCGACGATAATTCCAACGACGAGGCCGACAATGATTCCTCGACCAACTTGGGATAGGATAGTGCTGGATGCAAAGGCGAATTCTTTCTTAGAACGGACTATTTCCGACTGTTCCTCCATGGTATCTCCTTTCAATTAACTTTCTTTTTTACCTAAAACCAGTGATTTAACGGGTTCAAAGCTGGTTCGGTGAATTGGGGTAACTCCTAGTTTTTCGAGTCCTTCTAGGTGTTTAGCAGTTCCATAACCTGCATTAGTAGCAAAATCATAGCCAGGAAACTGCTGATCATATTCCTTCATCAATTCATCACGTGTCACCTTGGCTACTATAGAAGCTGCTGCGATCGAGAGGGAATTGGCATCTCCTTTGATGATGGAGGTTTGTGAAATTGGTAAATCCAGTTTCATGGCATCTATCAAAAGGTGCTCAGGTTGAGGACTGAGCTGAGAGATTGCTTCCTGCATGGCCAGTTTGGTTGCTTCATAGATATTGACTTGGTCGATGACCTGATTATCCATGATACCAATGCCAATTGACAAGGCTTGGTCTTGAACTGCTTGGAAAATCTCCAGATGTTTCTTTTTAGGAATTTTCTTGCTGTCGTTGAGACCTCTAATCTTACAATTTTTAGGTAAAATAACGGCAGCAGCGACTACAGGACCAGCCAGAGGACCACGGCCGACCTCATCAACACCAGCAATTAAGGTCAGTCCTTTCTTGTAAAGTTCTTTTTCATAAGAAAGCATGGATTCCAAACGAAGATCCTCATCTAATTCAGCCTGAATGGCTTTTTTACGCTTGCTGATTTCCTTTTGAACTCCAGAACGATTATCATTTTCGAGTTCTAAAAAAATAGGGTTATCTAAGTCCTTGACCGTAGCAAGGAGTTCTTTGATTTCTTTAATCGTCGCCATCGAGGTCTTCCAATGTATCTAAGGTATAGTTACCGAGTTTGCCATCACGGACTTCCTTCACGAAGAGACTGTAAAAGCGGTCATAGTCATCACGGAAACCTAGGGCACGGGTCATGTCCATAATAATAACAGGCGCTTCTTCTTCAATTTTCATTTGCTTGAAGCGTTCGGCCAGCATTTCTGGATAATGTTCTTTGAAATAATTGAGGCCAAAAATAGTTACCTCATCCATAGGAAGCAACTGGTCTTTGATAGCTCCAGTCAAGGCCAACTTAAGAGCTACAGTTTCATCCTCAAACTTAGGCCAAAGAATCCCCGGTGTATCCAGGATTTCCAAGTCTTTATTGGTTTTGAGCCATTGTTGCCCCTTGGTCACACCTGGTTTGTTTCCGACAACAGCAATTTTCTTACCAGCCAAACGGTTCATAAGCGTTGATTTACCAGCATTTGGAATCCCAATAATCATGGTACGCAAGGTTTCAATTTTAATCCCACGTTCTCTCTGGCGAGCAATCTTATCAGCCATGAGTTTTTTAGCAGCATCAGTTACAACTTTTACGGTTACTTGCTCTTTAGAGTTGATAGCTAGCGTCTGGATTCCTTGTGATTCAAAATATTGACGCCATTCCTTGGTCATTGCTGGATCGGCCAAGTCGGCCTTGTTTAAAATCAAAAGTTTTGGTTTGTCACCAACAATCTTGGTCAACATAGGATTTTGACTAGATAGTGGTAAACGTGCATCCACCAAAATCGTCACAAAATCAACAAATTTTAAATTTTCCTGCACCTGTCGACGCGCCTTAGACATGTGACCAGGAAACCATTGAATAGTAGCCATTGAGTTTTTTTCCTTTCGTAGCAAGGGTTTAGAGACCCTATTTTATTTTACTATAGTTTGAACATAAAGAGTTCTCAAATGAATGATGTTCAAACAGTTTTTTATTTTATGACATAGAAATCTACCTTATATTATATCATGCCTTCTTTATTTTGTCCGATGATAGCCTTTCAAGTACCCTATATAGAAAAAAGCCATCAAATGATGACTTTTCAGAGGGAGCAAAAAACTGCCCTCTTTATATTTTAAACATTTAAATGTCTTCTTTAAACAGTTGGTTAAAGAAACCGTCTGTGTTTTTAAGAAGGGCTTTGAAGACCTTAGATTTAAGAGCAACAGTGTGAGAGAAGTCATCTGGTTTCTTCAAATCTTCTTCAACTGCTTTAACAAAGATATCCTTCAATTGTGTATAGTTGGTAATTTGTTTACCGTCAATTTCAATAGCAGTAAATCCTTGTTCTGCTTTAGCTTTAACATCGTGATACCAATGTCTCTTCCACTCTTCAAGTGTCTTGAACTTGTCTCCAGAAACTTTCTTAATAATGAAATCATCACCTAATCTACCCTGGTTTTGTTTATCAGCTTCACCTTGATATTTGCTAGATACATAACTAGTGAAACCTTTGTCATATCCATAATAACCCCACATACGGAAGGCATTATGTTTGAATGATAATGAACCTGGGGCACCTTTACTTGTATTACCACCATAAATACCAGCCATCATTTGAACATTAACATATGCTGAATTAGGCCTAAAGTCCTCTGGTCGGAATATACCATTACCTGGATTATTATGTTTGGTCATAAAGTTATTATCAACCAAATCATCGATACTTGCTAATGATTTAGCTTTCTCTCCATCATTTAGGTCACGAACTTTATCCCATTGGTGTGGAGCGGTTAATTTATTTAAACCATCAACATGTCTATCGACTCTGTCAATTTTCTTAAACCACTTGCTATTGTTACCATTTAATCGTGGAAGTACGGCGTCTGCTTCTACATGATCTAGCATCATCAGTGCTTCATTATAGTTTTTCATATATCGATCGATGTCTTCACGAGTTTGTAACTTGTCAGGATTATAATTGTACCATTGGTCACCATCATTTTCACGATGATAAGCCATGTTCAAACCTAAAGCACCATATTCACCATTAGTTGTTGATTTATCAGGTGTTTGCAACATACCTTGCGCATAGGCTTCGACGTCTGTACCTTGACGATGCTTATGACCACCGAAGTAAAGCATTCTATCGTTTACGTGTGTTGTTTCGTGAGTAAATGCTGAAATGCCAAACTGACTAATCATATCAGTTACCATGAAATAAACTTGGTCATTAGGGTTAGGATTAGGGAATATTGACGCCATAGCTCCCATATACCAGTTGGTATCATGGAATTTCCAAGTTGGTCCATATAATTCACGAATAGGTGCAATTGGTTTATTATTCTTATCATAACCCATACGATTTATGCCTTTTATACCGCTATAGTTTTGGTTATCCCATACAGGTGTTGGAACCATATTTTGACTCTTAAGTAATCTATCACGAACATTAGATAATGATAAACGTGACCAGAAGTCAAGGTAAGTTTGTTGTGCATGTGCAACCTTATCAATTTCTTTTTTGAATTCATTTCTAGTTTCTTCTGTATGTTTACCATATTTCTCAAATGAACTATAAGCCATCGTATTGTATGTTGAAATTAAGAACATATGAGCATTCTTAAGCGTTAATAAAGGCAAAATCATACGTCCATGAACACCGTTATCTAAACCATCGAACACACGATGACGTTTATCTTTCAACTCTGTATTTGTTGTCTTAGGTTCTGAAACATAAACATTTTTAGCAGAATGGATAAACCAATCGTTAATATCTTTATCCTCAGTGAACAAACGCATGTTGTATTCTAAGAAGTTACGCAAATTACCTTTACCAGTATTACCTGCGATGATTTCACGGTAAGCATCCTGAGTCCGATCCCCTTTCAAGTTCTTTTCACTTGAACCGATGTTGATGAGTCTGTCAATAACACTTGGTGTTTTACCATAAAAATCAGGTTTGAACATCAAGATGTTTTTTATACTCATGTCACCGTATTTGATATCATAGTAACGATTGAGATAAGTCAGAGCCATCATGATTTTAGCTTTATTGGTTTCCACTTTCTTGAGAAGTGATTTTATCGCAGCTTCATCACCATTTAATTGATGGTCTTCATTTTCGACCAAGGCTTTGACTAACTTATCTAGATTTTGCTTCACTTCGGAAAAGCTTTCTTCTAAGTATAGATCTTTAATATAACCATTCTTACGTTCATCCGTATTCTCTGCAGGTTTATCACGTCTACTCATTAAATCTCTTACTTCTTGTGAAATCAATTCCACACTTGATAATTGAGATTTAACATCAGCAATCAATTTATCACGATTTTTATCAACCATGTTTGGTGTATAAACAACATCTCCAAGACCAGATACGCTATATTCACGCACTTGTTGGACTTTAGAATCCTTGAGTGTGACCCCCATTTCTTCTTTTGTACCATCTGCATAGTGAACCATAATCTTATCAATATCTGATAAGTCAGTTACAAACTGTCCGTCTTTCATACCCGTAACAGAAAGGACTTCTTTCTTAGCTAAGTTTGAATCTTCTGCAAGTTTGTTACCTTGGTTGACAATCCATTCTTTGTTGTAGAACGGTTGAAGTTTTTCAATGTTACGATATGCTAAATCACGTTCGGCTTTGTAATCTTGAGTTGATTTGTATTCCTCTGATTTTGGTGTTGTAAGGTTAAGCGTATCTTCAGGAAGAGTACTAATTTCAAATCCACTAGCTGTTATATTGTACCCTTTAATTTTCTTATTAGCTTCTTCTAAACTAATTTCTTTAACACGTTTAGAACGTTGATATGAAGAGGCTCCTGTACTCATATCACGAACAACGAAATCATTTTCAAGTCTATTACCTGAGAAGTAACCACCTTCGTCATCTATATTTCTTGAACCATAGAAGATCTCACCTTTAGAAACTTTCACCATTGATACGTTATCTTCAATTTGCCCTAATACCCAGTTAGAACTGATAAACCCACCAACATCAACTGGATTATCAATGTCAATTGTACCTTTAGCAACTGAATGACGAACAGAGCCCTCTTTTCCTACAGTGAAATTATCCATACCATTATCAGATTTCGCAACAAGTCCAGCAGCTCTAGCTCGTTTACCTGTGATTGTTACATCAGCATATGCTCTATCTAAGTTACCTTTCCAAATTTCACCAGCAATACCAGCTAAATTCCAATCACGATCACCAACAGCCTGCAATTTACCGATAAATGCTACATTTCTTAACAGGCCACCACGATCAATCTTATTAACAATACCAGCAATACTATTGTTTCCAAGAATGCTACCAGTAACCTTGATATTCTCAACTGTCGCATTTTTAACAGTCTTAGCAAGTGCTGAAATATCATTAATCCAAGGCATATTGATATTAACGTTTGCTAAGTTAATATTTTTAACTGAACCACCTTCGATACCACCGAATAATTGACGTTTCATGTTATGAATTGAATACTGGTTACCTTCTACACTGGTCAATGTACCTCTAAATGTCCCAGGTACATATTCTTTATTAGGCGTTGGTACATTTTCTGCATTCAAATCTGCACCGATTTTAAATGTACCGTTTTTATCAGCATTCATAGCATCTACCAATTCTTTAAAGTTATAATAAACGTTATCAACTTTTGGAACTGGTTTTTCAATGTAATGAATGTATTCATTTCTAGTCTTAGATGGATCAACATGTTGAATTAAATCTTGAGCGGTTGCTGTAATTTTATAAAGTTCTTTTTCTTTTTCAGTTACTAACTCAATCTTATCAACTGCTAAACGTGTTACTTTATTATCACGACTAGTAATTTTTAAGTACATTTTCTTCACATCTTCATCTGAAGGTTTTTCAGTCATGAAATCACTAGGTGTTTCAGTACCATCGTCATTTACCTTCACTAAATTAGTAGATGCGATATTTTTAATTTCAACTTTTTTCAAATCCAAGCGAAGTGGTTTCTCTTCTAATGTTGCAGTTTCTTCTCCCTTGCCACGGTCATAGGTCATAGTGGTCTCTATCTTATAGTCCTTGTAGAATTTTAAATCTTCTACCTGCTTATTTAACTGCTCTGAAGTCAAATCTACTGTTTTGACAATTTCATTTCCATCTTTAATTGTCGCAGTAATTTTATTGATTGTGACTCCATCTGTATTAACTAAATGATAAGAAAGAGTTGCGGATCGGTTTAATACATTTGTATTTGTTCTATCTAAGGTCAAAACAGGAGCCGTTTTTTCTTTAGGTTTTTCTTTGGTACCTTTTACAAGAATTTTAGGCTTCATTTCTTTCAAAATAGTTACTGTTTCAACTGGGTCACTGATTTTTTTGCCATGTAACTCTTCATAGCTAGTAACAATTTGACGTTCGCCATCCTCACCAACTTGTCTAACAGAATCATCGCCTATAAATTTGCTAGGATCAGGTTCTTCTATAGTGGTTTTAGGAATAGTCTCTGTCCGAATATCGGTATGTAAAGAAGGCAACTCTTCTCTTTCTGATGCAACTTCTGAAACTGTAGATATTGGTTCAGTATACTCTGGAATGTCGTTAACAGGTGGTGCAATCAAGTTGCTGTTTTCGTCCACTCCTGTTGTACCTACTGGTTCAGTGTATGCTGGAATGTCGTTAACAGGTGGTGCAATCAAGTTGCCGTTTTCATCCACTCCTGTTGTACCTACTGGTTCAGTGTATGCTGGAATGTCGTTAACAGGTGGTGCAATCAAGTTGCCGTTTTCGTCTACTCCTGTTGTACCTACCGGATTGGTATACTCTGGTTTTTCGCTAACAGGTGGCTCAATCAAGTTGCCGTTTTCATCTACTCCTGTTGTACCTACAGGTTCAGTATATTCTGGTTTCTCAGTTTTAGGCGCTTTATCTGGAACTGTACCTACAGGTTCAGTGTATGCTGGTTTTTCATGAACTGCTGGTTCAACTAAATTACCGCCAATTGGAGCTGTATATTCTGGTTTCTCATGAACTTCAGATTCTACCAGATTACCACTAACTGGTGCTGTATGTTCTGGCTTCTCAGCTTTAGGCGCCTCGTCAGGGACTGTGCCTACCGGTGCAGTGTACTCTGGCTTCTCTGATTTAGTTGTCTCGTTTGGAACGGTGCTTACAGACTCTGGATTTTTAGGTTTTTCTGCTTTAGGCGCTTCATTAGGGATACTTTCCTGAGTTTCAGATACTGGAACATTTTTTGTCCCCTCAGCTTTATGTTGAATTTCTGAAATTGCATCATCATTAAGGGGTAAGTATCCAATATAACGATACCCAGCAATTTGAACTACTCCTTCATTACTTGGAGCTTTCAAAGGATTGCTTAGATCGAGAGCTTGCATACTAGAAAGACTAATCAGTCCAATCGTAGTAACTAAGAACAGACTAGCAACTTTTTTATTTTTATGAACCAAAAGGACTAAACTACCAACAGCTAATAGACCTAAAGCTGTAAGCACAGAAGTCGATGAACCTGTCGCAGGAAGAGTTTCCTGCTGATAAATAAGAGCATAAGTTACCTCATTATCAGTAGGAATTCCTGCTTGAATCTTGCTTTGTTCTTCCTTTGTAAGATCGCTTTTTTCAACATAATGATAGGTAGAAGCATGAATGATTGACGGCGCAACCAAGATACTTCCGAGTAATACCGAACCAACAATCCCACAGATTTTTCGGATCGAAAATCGTTCTTTTTTAAATAATGACAAGCGTAATCACCTTCTTTAATTTTATTTCCTAACAGTAAAAACTATTTTTTATTCTCAAAAATTGAACTTCTAAAATCATCGGTTTGGTCAAGATAAGCTTTAAAGATTGCTTTTTTCAACTTATGAACCGCACTATCTGTTTCTGGATTATAGTTATCCCAATGAGGTGTATCTAAATCTTCCAATACAGCTTTTCTCATTAAATTTTCTAACTCGTTTATCGATTTAATAGTCTTTATTTTTCGATTATACCAAGGGGTTGATGGATCTTTAAATGACACTGTATTTAATTGTCCAAACTTATCTTGGCGCTCTTTATACATGGCCTTTTTAAAATCACTCCAAGTGTGGTATTGACCATTAAATAATTTCTGAAGTACTAATGTATCTGTTACTAATCCTTTGGTCTTACCATATGAGGTAATCGTTTTATTATTTGCCCTAGCATCGGGTTCAAATTGATTTGAGATATATGGTACCATACCATCTTTAAATCCTTTTGCAGCTAATAGTTCATAGGCTATACGACGGCCCATCAGGTCACCTGGCGTTCCTTTATCATTACTTAATGCTGCATAAATCGGCGCAAATAGTTTGATCGTATAGTAACCATTTCTTTCGTATTTACCTGAAGCATATTCCCTAGACGAAATAATATTATTCTCAATCAAATCATTAAATGAATGTAATTTTTCAGCTTCTGCATATGCCAAATCTTTAACTACATTTGTTGCATAGACACTATTTCCATCTGGATCTGGATGATACTCATTTGTAACTTTTCTAAGAAGTTGTTGTTTTTGATTCGTATCCAATTTAAGAATTGAATTTCCTTCAAGATATTCCAACATATAAACAACATCAAACATGTTGTGTACATATTTTTGAAGATCTGTCGCGTCTTTAAATCTCGTAGTTGGATCGAGTATTTGTAATCGTTCTCCTTCTTTACTATCCGATTTTAAATGTTTCAAGATCGAATTAATGGTGATTGTCGCATCTTCTGGATGGTCTGGTGCTTGCAATAAGCCTTTAGCAAAAAACTCTGGTCCCAAGCCACTTCTTCGACCATAGCCACCAAGATAGATGTCCTGATCTGAAT
This sequence comes from Streptococcus sp. 4094, assembly GCF_013277125.1. Lineage (NCBI taxonomy): Bacteria > Bacillati > Bacillota > Bacilli > Lactobacillales > Streptococcaceae > Streptococcus > Streptococcus sp. 4094. The sequence goes on from NZ_VMMI01000042.1 coordinate 10,971, forward strand.
CATGCGTCATTTCATGTGTATAAGTGATAGCTCCATCCTTATCCAACATACGATAACCCATATAATAAACGGCATCCCCTGTAGCATAAGCACCGTGTCCATTATGTCCAACCTTATTTCCAACAGGTCCAAAGAAATGTTTCATTGCAGGATTTGGATTATCAAAATCTGCTACTTCTGTAGCCTTTCCTTCAGTATTATCAGTTCCAAATTTATAGGCATCATAAAGCAAGATATTTCGGTAAAGTTTCTCACGCCCTTCCTTATCTAGAATACGATACCAATAATCATAGTGATCTCGTTGACGCTCTGCTGTTTCGTGAGCACTCTTTTCAACAAAGTTATTTAGATCACCATTTGCTTGATGTTCTTTATTACGATAGCGATCATAAGAACCAAAACCTAGACTAGATATGGTTGAAATGACAAATACGGATCTTTCTGGCAAGGTAAGTAGAGGCAGTACCATGTTACGGTATTTCCAGCTGTCGCTAGTGATTCGATCATAGACACCGATAGAGTACTTGCTGCCAACTTTTTCCTGATTAGCCCTCACTTCTGGAATATTAGATTTTTCTTCAACGATTAAGGCTTTTGTCTGTGATTTAAACCATTCATTGTTAGTTTGATGTGGTGCAAATGCTTTACGGTAACCTTCTAAAGCACTAAACAAATCTTTTGTACTGTAGTTATTAGTCAACAAGGCATTGTAAGTAACCACATTATTTTTAGCCAAGAGATTGTTGTAGCCAGATTTGCCTAGTTCAATAATCGTATCAAGAGGAGAGGTATTTCCCTTACCAAAGAAATCCATATGGAACATAAGCAAATCTTTTGCGCTAGCCTTATCAAATTGGAAATCATACCAGCGTTCTAGATAGGTTAATCCTAGCATCAAGGCTTCTTTGTTGCGCTTGATTTTATCAACAATGTAATTGTCAATAGCACTATTATTTCCAGAAACAGCTGCATCAACTGAAAGTAATTTTTTAAGAGTTTCAGTTAAGTGATCTTTTGTCTTAGTGAATTGCTCATCTAGATAGAGTTCTGTTAATTTAACATTATCCGAAATTCCTAACAAATTCTTAAGAGTAGTTGGATCATACTGCACTGTATTTAAGTCATTTTTAACTCTGTTTATTATAGACGTATAATCTTTTAGGAAAGCATTTGGTGTGTATACTAGACCTGTAGTTCCAATAGTATACTCAGCCAGATTTGCAAAATCACTATGGTAGGTTAAGCTCACTTTCTCAGATGTTCCATCTTTGTAATGTAGTAATAAGTGATTGATAGAGTGCTTATCTGAAGTAATATCTGAAGCCACTTCCTCATTTTTCATAGCGACAACAGATAACAGTTCTTTCTTAAATAGATTATTATCAGCTGACAATTGATTTCCATACTTCACAATGGTGTCTCTATTATAGAAAGGCAATAATTTTTCTATATTTTTATATGCAACTTTTCTTGTCTCCTGATAATGAGCTGCCTTGGTATAATCTACATCCTGTTTAGCAGAATTTGTGAAATCTTCCACGGTTATAGTTTTCTTTGTAGTAATCTGGTCTTTCTTGGCTTGAACTGCTGTTTTTTCAATCTCAGTACCACGTTCTACAGTGGAATCAACTGACATTACCTCATCTCCAACTGCTTGAACATTAACTACCTTATTGTCTTTATTACTGTATACCTTTTTCTGCTTCATACCATTGAAGTGGTAACCAGAAATCGCATTCCCATTTGTAATATTCATATCGCTGAGAACGTTATTCAAGTGGCCGGTATTATCATCTGCTCCGCCTTCTTGCGTCCATAGGGAACCTGCAACTCCACCGACTCTAGCGAATGGTTTAGCATTATTTATTTCACCTTCAGCATAACTATTTGCTACAGTTGCATTATTTTCTACGATACCTGCAATTCCACCAATGGTTTGGTTAGAATATTCTGCATTGCTTGAAATAGTTACTGATGCTATAGAATGATCTACACTAGCATTCGTACCAGTTAATTGACCGACTAGACCACCAATTGCATACTGAGAGGTTGTAACAAAAGTATTTGTTATTCTTCCGGTGAAGCTACTATTACTTACGGTAGAATTTTCAACTTTTTGGACAAGTCCTCCGATACCTAGCTCACCAGCAATGATTCCATTTGCGTGAACGTTATCTAAAGTTGAAGAATTTGTGGCTTCCTTAGCAACTGATGCGACATGATTCTTACCAGAAATATTGACATCTTTTAAGGTGAGATCCTTAACAGTAGCGTGTTCTAATCTATTGAATAACGGCTTTTTCAAATTATAGATAGCATAATGTTTACCCTGATGACTACCAATCAATTTCCCTGTAAAGTTATTTGTAATATAACTTTCTTGATTTTCATTTAACTCAAACTCGCGAGCATTCATGGTCGCACCCAGTGTAAAAGTTCCATCTGGTCTACTATTCATATCAGTTACTAATTTTTTAAATGATGTGTAGATAGGGCTATCGTTTTGAACAACTTTTGGAAGATAATAAGTAAAATTATCTTGGTATTGATTGTCTACAGATTGCTTCAAGTGTTCCAATCTAGCTGTAATTTTATAGACTGCGTTACCGTCTTTTGTAGTGTCCTCAATATTTGAAACTGGGAGCAGTACATCTTTAAATTTAGTTGACTTCACCTTAATGAAATAAGCAGATTTATTATCTGGTACTTTATCCAATCTTGTATGCTGTCTTGACCGATCTCCTTCATAACTATAGAGCTCCACATCAGAAACACTTCTTAGTTCTATTGTTTTTTCTGGATCTGTTTCTTTCGGCTTCTCAACGGGAGTTTCAGGTTTTAGTTGCTCAATATTCCCCTTGTATTCAGGAAGTGGATCTACCTTTTCTGGTTCTACTAATGCACCAGCTTGTACGCCTGTATATTCTGGTAGGGGGGCTACCTGCTCCGGTTCAACAATAGCTCCAGCTTGTACACCTGTATATTCTTTCGGTGCTTCTACTTTCTCTGGCTCGACTATCGCTCCGGCTTGTACTCCTGTGTACTCTCTTGGTGCTTCGACTTTTTCTGGTTCTACTATTGCTCCAGCTTGTATACCCGTATATTCTCTCGGAGCTTCTACTTTCTCTGGCTCGACTATCGCTCCGGCTTGCACCCCTGTGTACTCTTTCGGTGCTTCGGCTTTTTCTGGTTCTACTATAGCTCCGGTCTGAACTCCTGTATATTCAGGTAGCGGTGCTATCTGCTCTGGCTCGACTATCGCTCCAGCCTGTGGACCTGTGTATTCTGGTAGTGGTGCCACTTGCTCAGGTGCGACTACAGCGCCAGCCTGTACCCCTGTGTATTCTGGTAGTGGTGCCACTTGCTCAGGTGCGACTACAGCGCCAGCCTGTACCCCTGTGTATTCTGGTAGGAGTGCAATCTGCTCAGGTTCACCTTTATCACTTACCACAGTATCTGGCGACTCTGGTTGAACCTCAGTCTCACCTTTGTCAGTCACAACTGCTTCCGGCAACGCTGGTTGAACTTCAGGTTCACCTTTATCACTTACTACTGCTTCCGGTAATTCAGGCTGGACTGCGGGTTCAACAATAGCTCCAGACTGTACGTCCTTATATTCTGTACCAGTCTCAGGTTGTTCCGTTATAACTTGAGTTTTTTTAGTACCTTTTTCGACTATTCTTGAAACAGGCGCAGTCGTTGAAGTTGAAACAATTTCTCGCGAAACTTCTTCCTTGTTTACAGAGAATATTCTGATGACTTCAACTTTTTTACCTAATGTACCTTCTTGTTTTACTCTTACAGTTCCTTCAGCTAAATCAGGATTCTCCTGAACTTCTTCTTGAAAATCTATTTTTGTCTCTATAGTTTCGTCACGATATAAGAGTTCAGGTTTATTCAACTGACCTGATAGAACTTCATCCTGTGGATTTAATGTATTTACCCCAGTCTTTTCTTTTGGAGAAATCTTTTCCTCTTTCTTCGTCTCTAGATTTTTGTGTTCGGCTAATTGTGCTTGAGAATTTGAAGATTGTTTCTCTTCTTTTGTTGGATCGGTTAATTCTGTAGAGAGAGGTTTTTCAACTACTTGAACTTCTGTCGGCTTAGTTGAAGAAACAGGTGTTTGTTCCTGAATAGCTTGTACTGTTGATGGATGGTCTACAAAATTCGGTGTAACACTATAATCTACCTTTTGTTGTTTTGTAGGAGTGGCTGCTGATTTTTCTTGATTATTTACTTTAGGCTCAGAAGTTATGTTTCCCTCTTTGATATATCCAACATATCTGTAACCTGAAATATCTTTAGGAAGAGGTAATTTTTCTCCAGAAGTCAATTCATAGTCCGTATTGTAATTCAGCAAAAGATGATTTTCTAAAGAATGGGCTGAAACTAAGACACCATTTCCTATTCCTGCAACCAATACTAAATGTAATACCGTTTTATTCTTAACTTTTTTCTTAGAAACAGCAAAAATTAAAATCCCCAGAGCCGCTAAGCTAGCACCAGCAACTAAGGCTTGCATCTCATTCTTGCTTCCAGTATTTGGCAATTCTCCCAATTGATTTTGGGAATTTAATTTATAAACAAGATAATAAGTCTCATCATCATTCTCCACGTATGTCGGAATATCATAGACAAGCTGCTTCTTTTCTTCTGATGATAGCTCTGACTCTGTCACATATTTATAGTGAACTCCTGAAGTTTCTTGAGCATCCACAGATGAACTAGCTAATACAGACATAAAAAATAAACTTGAAATCGTTGCAGATACAAGTCCTACTGATAATTTTCTAAATGAAAAACGCTCTTGTTTTTCACCAAAATATTTTTCCATGATTCCTCCTTGAAATACAATTTATAGATGTTACAAAGACTTTTATTATATTAGTGTATTATCTATAAAAAAGGCAGTATACCTTAATTATACTATTTATTTACCGAAAAGTCTTAAAATTGCGTAGCGTTTTCATACTTTGTTTTATATTATTTTGGGGATACAATAACACCTACCATGGAATTTACACGGTAGGTGTTACTCATATCACTAATCGTTCTAAAAATGGTTTGATGCAGTTGAGGAGAATTCCTTCTATCCAGCTTTCTTGTGCTGAGGATAGATGTTCTGTCTGAAGGCTTTCTTTTAGAAAATCGCGGACTTGTTCTGGTGAGATTTCAAACTCAAAGGCTTTCATTTTATAGAAAAAGTCGAGCAGATGGTCTGATAAGTATTCAGTTGAAAAAGGCACTTCTCCACTTTTTCGATATTCTAATAAGAGCCGAGCAAATCGGGCTTTTTCTTCAGGAAGCTCACGAAAATAGGAATTGAGGAGCCAGGTCTGCTTCTGCTTTCTTTCAATTGGATCCTGACTGGCAATTCGTTGGTCTTTTTCCAGCTCTTTTTGGTATTGTTTGGCCTTGATAGCCCGTTCTGTCCGATTTTTACCAAAAAGAATTTTCTCCCACTTGCGTTCTTCTTGAGTCAAGGTTTCTGTAAATCCAAAGTAATCCTGATAAGCACGCTCTGCGGGTCCCATGGCTAGGACCAGATTGTCTGCATATTGCTTGGCGATTTTATCTCTCTTTTTGCGCTCTTTCTCTGCCTGGATACGGAGTTCTTGTTCGTAGTCAATTTTCTCCTTACCTAGTTTGACAAGGTAGAGTTGGTCATCTGGTTTTCCAAGTAAAAAGGGTTTGATACACTTTTCAAGGACTTCTTCCATCCGAGCCTTTTTCTTTGGCTCCGCCTTGGTCCAACTTCCTCCTTGAAAGACTTCTAGGAAGAGCTGGTAGTCTCTCTCAGGTGTAAATTGATTGCCGCGATTAGGCTTGAAAACACCTTTTTCCCAGAGCCATTTTAGAAGTCGCTCGTCAAAGTCACTTTTATTGACCTTGATTTTTTCCTTTTTCTGAACTTTTCTGGTTAGATTTTCAACCTTTCTGAGCAGTTTTTCTTCTTCTTCCAATTGCTGGTCAAGGGACAATCGATGAAAATGACGAACACAGTCGCTACCAATTGGAAAGAGACGTTGGCCTGTGACACCATTAAAGAGTTCGTAGGCGTACTTGATGGCATTCCCACAGATACAATTGCTACGGCCGATACCGTTAAAAATCAAGGAAACTTCATTCCATTCCTTGGTAGCTTGTTCCCAAGTATCAGCTTTTGAAGCCTGTAAAACCGCATCGTGTAGGGATTTTCTAACTGGAAGTGTCATGAGGTCTCCTTTCTAGATTATACTTTTACAACTTGAACCTCGTCTTTACCGAGTAAAATCAAGTATTTTTCAATATTTTCAATCGAATAGGCTCGAGATAAAGCCTCTCCGTATAGGGCTAACTGACCACGATAGCGGTCTACGAGTTGACTTGGTTCATCATAGCGGTCTGTCTTATAGTCGAACAGAACAATTTTGTCTTCGTAAAGTAGATAGCCATCAAGGATACCACGGACAACAAAGTCTTCCTGACTCTTTTGGTCACGTTTGAGCATGGAGAAAGGTTGCTCGCGATAGAGATGGTTGGTATTGGCGAGAATTTCCTGACCGAGTGCTGTGTCAAAGAATGCAAGAATTTTAGCAAGATTGATCTTGTCCCTAACAGCTGGGCTGGTTTGAACTTGTTTGAGAGTTTCTGTCAGGCTAGCAAGTGTTGGTCGCTGACTGAGGTCAATTCTCTGCATGAGTTCGTGGGTAGCACTACCAATCTCAGCTCCTGTTACCTTTTCTTTGGTTGAAAAATCTGGTAAATCAAAACTAATTTTCTTGTCTACTAACTGGCCTTGACTAGCAATCTCGACACCTTCCATATCTATAACAGGTTCGTAGAATTTCTTGATTTGACTTGGTGTTTGAACACTAGGCAGTTCAATGGCTGCCCGATGAAGAGTATTATAAACTTCCACCTCTTTCAGCATTTCAAGGGCTTCTTTGATGGTTTCTGACTGACGATTGTCTGCTTGAGAGCTAGCTTGGAGAGGACTTTTGTTTTCCAACTGACCTATAGCTTCTCTAGTCAGCTGATCTTCACCAACAAAACGATAGCTAAAGTTGAGATGATCCTTGGCAAACACTTTGCTGATAGCCCAAAGCCAATCTTGGAAATTCTTGGCTTGGAGTCTAGTGTTGCTATTTAGTTTTCCATTTTTAGCTGCTGGGTATTCCTTGGCTTCCAGCTTTTCACGAGAACCCTTGCCGACAAGATAGAGCTTTTTCTCAGCCCGCGTCATGGCAACATACAGCAGACGCATTTGCTCAGAATAGCTTGCCAGCTGTAATTCCTCTTCATTCTGCCTATAGGTCAGGCTAGGAATAGAGAGCTTGATGGTTTTAGGATAGTGATCTTCCACTGCTCCTGTCTCCATTTTAGCAATATATTTGACACCAAGCCCATTTTTACGGCTGAGAATGACCTCTGACATAGAGTCTTGCTTGTTGAAATCTTGATCCATATTGAGAATAAAGACGTAAGGAAACTCCAGCCCTTTACTCTTGTGGATGGTCATGAGCTCTACTGCATCTTTTGGCGGTGCGACAGCCACGCTTGCCAAATCGTGCTGGGCTTCTAAAACCTGATCAATCATACGAATAAAACGAGACAAGCCTTTGAAATTGCTCTTTTCAAATTGATCAGCACGCAGTGCTAGGGCATAGAGATTGGCCTGTCTAGCAGGACCATTTGGCAAGGCTCCAACATAGTCATAATAAAAACGGTCGTTATAAATCTTCCAAATCAAGTCATAGAGGGAGTGGGTCTTGGCATACAAGCGCCAAGAAGCCAAGATATCCAGGAATTGCTTTAGTTTCTCAGCTAGAGCCGTGTGAATCAAGTTTTTCTGGATTGTTAGCATTTTTTGTGCATTGATCAGTTTCTCATAGAGATTTTCTTGGACTTTATCCTCTGCTTTCTGAAGGGACAAACGTGCTAACTCGTCTTCATCAAAGCCAAACATTGGAGACTTCATAAGGGCAACCAAGGCATAGTCTTGCAGGGGATTGTGAATGACACGAAGAGTATCTAACATGACTTGCACTTCTAGGGATTGGAGATAATTGTTTTGCTCTCCGTCAGTTTTGACAGGAATCCCGTACTCAGACAGGGCGAGAAGAATCTGGTCATTACGACTGCGGCTGGAGGTCAAAAGGGCAATTTCTTTAAAGGCAACACCTTTCTCCTGATGAAGTTTCAGAATCTCCTTGATGACTAAGCGCATCTCACCTGTTAAGTTAATGTCTGCTCGGCTCTCTTCTTCCTCACCTGTGTCGTCCTTGTCATAGAGGAGAAATTCTGCCTTGTTATCAGGATTAGAAGTCAGTTTGGTATTGGCAAAAACAAGCTGGTGCATGTTATCATAGTTGATTTCGCCGACCTCTTGGTCCATGAGACGTTCAAAAACATCATTGGTTGCTGATAGCACTTCTGAACTACTACGGAAATTTTCCTTTAGGAGAATCAGCTTGCCTTCTTGGGGATTTTGCGCATAGCGTTGGAATTTTTCATTGAAAATCTGCGGGTCTGCCTGACGGAAACGGTAGATAGATTGCTTGATATCCCCCACCATAAAGCGATTATGGCCATTAGACAGCAATTCCAGCATCCGTTCTTGAATGTGATTGGTATCCTGATACTCATCGACCATGACTTCGTGGAAACGCTCCTGATAAGCCTCACAGACTTGCGGGAAATTCTCTAAAATCTCGATAGTGTAATGGCTTATATCAGCGAATTCAAAGGCATTTTCCTGTCGTTTTCTCTGACGATAAGCCTCCACAAAATCACTCATGAAGGTTTGGAAGGTTTTAGCTAGTTTCCAAGTGTCTCCATGATAACGTTCTTGATAGTCGAGAATGGTTATCTGGTCTGACAGTTGTCCTAGTTTAGCAAACTGGGTCTTTCTTTCTTCGTTGTAGGCATCGGCCAGTGGCTTCAAATCAGCCTTACGACTGGCATTAGTCAGAGCTCGACCGTTTTTCTCTTTCGAAATTGCGACAACACGCACAAGCACTACTTGATAAGCCTGACTATCGGACTCCTGATTTAAGGAGCTAATTTCATCCAGAATCAACTGAACATTTTCTAAATAAGCAGCCTTTGCAAACTCCTTGGCATCATTGTCCAGATGATAACGGAAAAAGCTTTCCAAATCCCAAAGGGCTTGTTTGATTTGCTCAGTTAGTTTTTCTTTTTCACTGGTAAAATCAGCTTTTTCAAAGCCTTTTAAGAAAGATTCACTCAGCCATTTCTGAGGATTACTGGTGGATTGGAGGAAGTCATAGATTTTATAGACTTGCTGGCGCAACCCCCGTTCATCTTTTCCACGTCCAGCAAAATTTTTTAGTAAATGGCTAAAGGTCTCTTTCTGTTTACCTTGGTAATGGGCTTCAAAGACCTCATGAAAGACTTCATTTTTTAGAAGGAGTTGCTCGCTCTGGTTTTGTAAAATACGGAAATTAGGCGCAATATCAAGCAGATAGCCATGTTTACCAAGGAATTTTTGTGTAAAAGAGTCCATGGTACCGATGGCAGCATTGGGTAGGTCTGCCAACTGACGACCCAAGTGTTGTTTGAGATCAATGTCATCGCTTTCTTGGATTTGTTGGCTGATTTTTTTCTCCAAACGTTCTTTAAGTTCAGTCGCAGCCTTAACGGTAAAGGTTGAGATAAAGAGTTGAGAAATTTCGACACCACGCGCTAATTGGTCCAGAATACGCTCGGCCATGACAAATGTTTTCCCAGAACCAGCCGATGCTGAAACGAGGATATTTTGACCAGAAGTGTAGATGGCTTCGATTTGCTCAGCAGTTTTCTTTTGTTCCTTGCTCGACTGCGCTTCTGCATCTTGCAGTTTTTGAATCTCCTCTTCACTTAAAAAGGGAATGGGCTTCATCGATTCAACTCCTCTCTTATTTTTTCAAACCAAGCTTGCTTGAGTTTTTCTCCGACCAGACGCTTGCCATCAGCCAGGTCCAACTTTTCTAGGAAACGGGCTTGACCCAAGTGGTAATTGGCTTCAAATCCTGTGATGGCTTGGTGTTGCTGAACATACGGTGCAATACTTCTGCCATTTTCAGTATAAGGGTTAATGGCGAACTGGCCTGCTAAAATCTTCTCAGCAGCTTTCTTGTAAAGACAGGCATTGTAGTCCAGTAGGAGCTGAAATTCCTCATCTGTCAGCTGATTAGCCTTGTTTTTGTTGTAAAAATCGCCCAAATGACTGCTTTCTTTTTCTAAAAAGAGTCCTTGGTATTTCATAGATTTGCTGGCTTCTACGACTGCACCTGCCAAATTCTTAACGGCCATCAAAGATTGGACAGGTTCAGCCATTTCCAAGTACATAGCACCAAAAAAGTTCTGCTCCCCTTCTCTTTTTAGAGCAGCAAGATAGGTTGGTAACTGGGAATTGAGCCCATTAAAGAAATGAGGAAACTGGAACTGAGTCAGACTGGATTTGTAGTCTACCACTCCTATCGCCCCATCAGCTTTCAAACGGTCAATCCGGTCAACCTTACCTCGTACATGGACACTGCGTCCATTGTCCAATTGAATAAAGGCTTGCTCTTTCCCACCGAAATTCGCTTCCTCTTTGATGGTTTCGATGGCTAGATTGTGTCGGAGAATATGGCCAGTCGTCCGTGCCACATCAAGCAGAATTTCCTTGGTAAACTGGGCTTCCAAACTTTCTTGATAAATAGCTTCAAATTCGCGTTCTTGACTGGTTTCTTGAATAGCTTGTTCTAAACGTTGGTCAAAAGAATCTTCGTCAGGCAACTGCAAGGCTCGTTCAAAAATACGGTGCAAGAAATTTCCGTGACTACGGGCATCAGGACGCAAACGTAATTCCTCCTGCAAGCCTAAAACATAACGTAGGAAATAACTGTATTGGTTCCGGTAAAACTCCGTCAAACCTGATGTAGAAAGGTAAAACTTCTGTTCAGCAGGATAGAGAGCTTGTAAGGTATCCTTGGTCAACTGCTTACTGCTTGGACTGATTGGGAGGGCTGGATTTTCCAGACCTTGCAGTTCTAGTTTTTTACCCATGACACGCGCAAGAACCTTGACAAAGGTCAAATCTTGCTCCGTCTCACTCATCTCGCCCTGCTGGTGATAGGCAACCAGACTGGACAAAAGACTGTGATAGGAACCCATATCCTCCTTAGATAGCCCTTTGTGATTCATCCTCCTCTCTCTCCGACTAAATCCAAAATGGACCAGTTCTTGAAGATAGGCTGACTCCTTACTTTCACTTTCGTTAAAAAGGCTTGGAGCTGACAAGATTAACTCTTTACGAGCAGAATTGACCAAAGAAAGCATAGTATAGCGATTTTTCTTGAGGTTTTCACTGCTGGCAATCAGCAATTGACTCCCCTCTTCTGTCGCTTGGTTTAGGTTTTGCCTTTCTTCATCTGTCAAAAGACTAGTGTTTTGCGCAATTTTTGGTAAATTGTCCTGAGTCAGCCCAATGGCATAGACAAAGTCAGCAGTCAGTGGTGCAATCAAATCGTAACTCTGCACCAGAACGGTGTCCACTGTCGCTGGAATAGTACGGTATTGGGACAAACTCATTCCAGAATGGAGCAAGGCAAGGAAGTCCTCCAGACTAACTTGTGAACCAGCAAAAACGGTCGCAAATTGTTCTAAAACATGACAGAATGTCTTCCAGACCTCGGCTTGTCTTTCCTGTTCTACAGTTTCCATAGTGGCTGTCAAATCTTGTAACTGCTTGGTCACTGAACTTTCTTTTAGAAAGCTATTCCACTTTTGCAAGAGATTTTCAGCCTTCTGCTTTCGGCTGGCAAAGAGAGTTTCAAGAGGTTCTAAAATTCTCAGGCGAAGGGCATTCAAACGCTCAAGATTAAATTTTCCATGGTGGGATTTGGTGAAGGTTTGCTGAAAGGCTGGCAAGCCATTGATACCAAGATAGCGGATATATTGCTCAAAAGCGTCAATATCAGCCTGACTGAGGTCGGTATACAAACCTGTTCTGAGAAGGTTTATCAAATCCTCCTGACGGAAACGATAGCGTTTCAAAGCCAAAATAGACTCGACAAACTGTGTCAAGGGATGATGAGCCATGGATTCGCTTCTACCAAGATAGAAAGGAATCTGGTACTGGTCAAAAATAGTTTTGAGAGATAACTGGTAAGAAGCCACATCACCCAAGAGAATACGAAAATGCTTGTAACTCAGGTCTGAGTTCTCATGCAATTTCTGACGAATGCTACGGGCTAGCAACTCCAACTCTTCTTTTTGCGTCAAGCAAGACCAGATTTGTAAGTTTTCACGGTCCTTCTCATCGACATCCAATGTGAGTTCTGAAAAATCATAAGAAGACTCTAGCAAACGAGAGGCCTTGTCAAAGCTATCCATCTTCTCATGAGTTTGAGAATAGTCTTGAGCAGGCGTTTGGTATTTAGAGGCTAGATGATGGAGAAACTCCACACTGGCTTGGTAAAGATTGCCCTCACTAAAAGGACTAGTATAAGCTTTCTTACTCGCATAAGCCCCAATAACAATCTCAACACCCTTCCCATGAAGTAAGTCCACAATTCGCTCTTCTTCGGCAGAAAAACGGGTAAATCCATCAATAACCAAGGCAATTTGAGTAAAATCACTACTAACTTTGTCATTCTCAATAGCTTCAATCAAATGGGACAACTGACTTCCCTGAGCTAACTGCTCTTGATTGAGGTAGGCCGTTACTTTCTCAAAAATCAAGAGTAAGTCTGCTCGCTTGTCCTCATCCGTCAAACTCTCCAAGTCCAAAAAACTCATCTGAGCTTTGGTCATCTCGTGGTAAAGCTCAATCAACTGCTGGATAAACTGAGGATCCTGCTTGATGGCGCCGTATACTCGTAAATCCTTGGGGTCAAGTTCTGCAAGGCATCTGTAAAATACCATCCCAAGACCGATATCATCAAGAGTAGTTTTAGCTGGTAAATCATTCAAGACCAGATAACGAGCCATTTGAGCAAAGCGCGTGACGGTAATCGCAAAAGAAGCCTGCTGGGGCAAGCATTCCAGCACGGCACGTTCCTTTTCAAAAGAAAGAGAGTTAGGAGCGATATAGAAGACTCGCTTGCCAGCAGCAACTAACTCCTCCGCCTCTCTGGTTAGAATTTCTGTCAAAGAAGTCCGAATATCAGTATAAAGTAATTTCATCTCAGCCTCGTTGGAATTTTTCATTACCTTTTATTATACCATTATTAGCCTCGTAAATCTGTTAAAATATTTAGACCATCCTTTCTTTTCTTCATCATCTACTAAATCTTAAATACTTAGCTTTACTTGTATTAGATAGAATAAATCTGGCTACTGAAAATCACATAATAAAAAAGCCTCGGTAACAAGGCTTTGAGTTTTATGATTGTTCCCTAGGTCCAGAGTAGACTTCAATGTGTTGTCCTAGTACCTTGATATCGACTGGTAGATTATCTGATTTATCGCCATCAACATCGGACTCTAATTCGATATCAGAAGAAATTTTAATAGTACGTGCCTTTATATATTCAATATTTTCATTCTCTACAAGATCTCCTTTTAACAAATCCGGAATCAAAGATAATTTAGAGAATATAGAAGCATCTTTCAAAATTAGAATATTTGCATATCCATCCTTGTTTTCTTCAAAGATTTTTTTATCGGCAAAATAATTTGTTAGAAGTACTAAAACATGACTTGCTTCCCCAAGGTAATTTCCATTTTCGGTTTCGACTTTAATGTTAAAGACTTGATCTGTCATGACTGACTTCATGGTATTAACTGCATAGGCCAAGATACCAAATTTCGTTTTATCTTCAATTTCAACATTATGAATGGCTTCAGGGAGAGACCCGATACTAAAGATATATCCAAAATAGTGACCATTTGCTTTTCCAATATCAATCTTATCAGTTAAATTGAAATCCAGTTCTTCAATAGCTCCGTCAATATCTTGATTGATTTCTAAAAGTTTTGTAATCAGGTTACCAGTACCACCTGGTATAATTCCCAGTTTAGGAATATAGTCCCTTTCAGCAATCCCTGAAATAACTTCATTGACTGTACCATCTCCACCAAAAACTAGAATTGATTCATATCTTTCTCTAGCAGCTTCTTCTGCGAAATTTGTAGCATCTTTGGCTTTTTGAGTAATTTTAGTTTCCACATCATCAAAATACTCTCTTGCTTTATTCTCCAGCTTCTCTTTGTAATCTAAAGCTTTTTCTCCTCCAGAAGTTGGATTGATAATTAGCATTATTTTTTTCACTCTGTATTTTCTCCTTAAAATTGAAATAGAAAGGTTATTCTCGATGAAAATCAAAGCGTAAACTAGGAAACTAGACGCAGGCTACTCACGACATTGTTTTGAGTCTGTATATTAGCCTGACGTGGTTTAAAAAGATTTTCTAAGAGTATTAACCTGATGACACATGATATTTGCGTATATTGCTATTATACAATGAAATGTTAAAAAATAGAAATAAATTGCTTTTAATATCGGTTTTTATCTCATATTAAAAAATGATCTATTTTTTACTAGTAGGTTGTTCTTAATCATCCAAACTAGTCTCTCTCCTCCCCACGATGGAATATAGTTTGTAGATATTATTGCTATTTTCTAGTTCCGGATAAAGATAAAGCTCACTTGAAAGAAGATTTTCCCCATACATAAGTCAGTCTTTCTCTGACTAGCTACTAGCAGATAGACGAGTTAATGTTCATTGTCTACTAATCTGAAAATGAAAATACTTCAGAGGCAGGCACAGCTAAGGATGAAAAAACTCAATTTTTAAGAGAATATGAAATGATACTCAATCAAAATCAAATAGCAAACTAAAAATCTAGCCACAGCTTACTTAAAGCAGAACTTTGAGGTTACAGATCAAACTAACGCGGTCAGCTCAAGACACTGTTTTGAATTTGTAGATTAGACTGACATGGTTTGAAGAAATTTTTAAGAGAATATAAATTATCTAGTATTACAATAAAAGGCATCTTATCAAGTGTTTTTGACACCTGATAAGATGCGCTTTCCTGTTTGTAAATATTTTTCTCCAACTTTATTATCATTTAAGATAAGACGCTTCCATCATGTTTTGCATCATCATCAACAAACTGTTCTTTCACCAAATCCTTGATATCACTTTTGATACTTTTAGTATCTATAATAGAATCTTCACCAAGTTGGTGAAATGTCGCCTTATCTCTAATAGTATATTCTTGTTCATCGTCATATTTTTTGGTTATCAATCGAATCATCTTTCGTCTTAAAGATTTTTCCCCTTTGATGTTTCCTCTTTCTTTTATCCATGCCACTGCTAAAATGACCAGCATTAGACAACCGACATAACCTAAAAGAGGATACATAATGGAGACTAATTCTTTAAATCCCATAAAAGATAAACCATATCCTATAGCGACCGTAGCAATTAGAATAGGGTAAAAGCGCTTCGGTTTGTTTGAAGAGAAACGTTTTGCCAAGGCATAAAATAAACTGAAAGCTGTATTAAAAATAAGTCCAAAAATAATTAGAGCATACAGCAAAGAAAATAGAGGATGAATTTGCTCCGCAATTGTTAACATAGGAATATCAACAGTTGAAACAAGTTTTATATTGGCGTATAAAATACCAGTTGCTACGGTAATAATCAAACTAACTACAAGTCCACCTAAGAGACCACTTTTTTCCGCAACACCAATTCTCATGACAGAACCTCCTAAGACAAATGCCATGGATACACCAGTCATAACAGTTAGTGCGAAATAATTTAGTAAAGAAACCCATACATTGGGCATCGGAGAAGAAAGTGTAGCTGTGATTGCTTCTAACTCTTCAAAATCAAAACTTTTCCCTACGAACGTATGGACTGCCATAATGATAATCATGACAAAGACCAAAGGAGTAAATATCCCAAGAACGCTGGTAATCTTTTCAAAATTAAGAAAACTGACAATAATGACCAAGATAGCACAAATCAATCCTCCCAACCAAAATGGCAAACCAAATTGTTGGTTAAGGTTTGAACCAGCCCCAGCAATCATAACAAAACCAATTACAAAGCAGGAAACAATTAAAGCAAAATCAAGAATCTTATTAGTAATAGGCCCGGCAATTTGGGAAAGAACTTCAAAATGATCATTTGAACGGAAATAGCTTCCTAAGGTAATGATAATTTTACCAAAAATAATACTTATGATTCCAAGAACAATCGTTCCAATGATACCCCATTTACCAAAACTAACAAAGTATTGCATTAAATCTTGGCCTGAAGATAGTCCAGCACCAATAACAACACCGACATAAGCTAATGCTATATTTAAAATACGTTTTAACACTATTTTCTCCTAACCGTTATCACTACAATAAATGACTGTCTATTTAGTATACTATTTTCTTATATTATTGTCAAAAATATAGGTATTAGAACCTTGTACATAGAAATATTTCTGCACGATATAGCAAGATAACACAAGGACTAGTCAGTTACTAATCAAACTTTTATAGTTCTCAATTGTTTGGAGATATTGGCTAGTCTTATGTTAGATAAATATCACAAAGATAGCAATACATTAGACATCCATACAACATTCAACCGATACATTCCAGATGATGACGGTACTAAGACTTTTGCAAGCTTTCGAACTACCCACTTAACTAAAAGAGAAATTGAGATACTAGACAAAATGATTGAACTGAACCAGCTCAGTGAAAATACTGACCCAAATTGGTACAAAAGCACTCGTATATTCGTCACAAACACTGGTAAGCCAATCCATAGTTCAATTCTAAGCAAGTCTCTCCAGCGAGCAAACGAACGCCTTAAAAAACCAATTCCTAAACATCTGTCCCCTCACATCTTCAGACATACAACTATTAGCATTTTAGCTGAAAATAAAATTCCGCTAAAAACAATCATGGATAGGGTTGGACATTCTGATTCTGATGTTACTAATTCCATCTATACCCACGTCACAAAGAACATGAAAGATGAAGCAATCAATGTACTGGATAAAGTTATGAAAAAGATTTTTTAAAAAGTTTTGCCCCTTTTTTGCCCCCTAAATACAAAAATAGCCCTTCGGATAAAATCCGAGGGGCTAGAAACGTTGTTAAATCAACGATTATTTCTTAAGGTTGTAGAATGATTTCAATCCACGGTATTCAGCTACTTCACCAAGTTGGTCTTCGATGCGAAGCAATTGGTTGTATTTAGCGATACGGTCTGTACGTGAAAGTGAACCAGTCTTGATTTGTCCTGCGTTAGTTGCAACTGCGATGTCAGCGATTGTTGAATCTTCAGTTTCACCTGAACGGTGTGATACAACGGCAGTGTAACCAGCTTCTTTCGCCATTTCGATAGCGTCGAATGTTTCAGTAAGAGTACCGATTTGGTTAACTTTGATAAGGATTGAGTTAGCAGCACCTTCTGCAATACCTTTTTCAAGGTAAGAAGTGTTTGTTACGAAGAAGTCGTCACCAACCAATTGAACTTTACCACCAAGACGTTCAGTAAGAGCTTTCCAACCGTCCCAGTCATTTTCATCCATACCATCTTCGATAGTGATGATTGGGTATTTGTTTACCAATTCTTCAAGGTAATCGATTTGTTCTGCAGCAGTACGTACAGCTGCTCCTTCACCTTCGAATTTAGTGTAGTCGTAAACTTTACGTTCTTTATCGTAGAATTCTGATGAAGCACAGTCAAATCCGATAAATACGTCTTTACCAGGAACATATCCAGCAGCTTCGATAGCAGCAAGGATAGTTTCAACTCCGTCTTCAGTTCCTTCAAAACGAGGAGCAAATCCACCTTCGTCACCTACGGCTGTTTCCAAACCACGAGATTTAAGGATTTTCTTAAGAGCATGGAAGATTTCAGCACCCCAACGAAGAGCTTCTTTGAATGATGGCGCACCAGCAGGTACGATCATGAATTCTTGGAAAGCGATTGGAGCGTCAGAGTGAGAACCACCGTTGATGATGTTCATCATTGGAGTTGGAAGAACTTTAGTATTGAATCCACCAAGGTAGCTGTAAAGTGGGATTTCAAGGTAGTCAGCGGCAGCACGAGCTACAGCGATAGACACACCAAGGATTGCATTTGCACCCAATTTACCTTTGTTAGGAGTACCGTCAAGAGCGATCATAGCACGGTCGATAGCTTGTTGATCACGTACATCGTAGCCAATGATAGCTTCAGCAATGATGTTGTTTACGTTGTCAACAGCTTTTTGTGTACCAAGACCACCGTAACGAGATTTGTCACCGTCGCGAAGTTCAACTGCTTCGTGTTCACCAGTAGAAGCTCCTGATGGAACCATACCACGTCCGAAAGCACCTGATTCAGTGTAAACTTCTACTTCAAGTGTTGGGTTACCGCGTGAGTCTAGGACTTCGCGAGCGTAAACATCAGTAATAATTGACATTTTTTACTCTCCTTATGAGTTAAATTTTTTACACCTCTATAATACCTTAAAACCCCTCCTTTTTCAAGAAAAAACGTTATCTTTGTGCAAATTTTCCTTAACTTTATAAAGTAATCGCTTTCTTTTGTCTGTTTTATTCTAACTTTTATGATATACTATTTTCATGACAGATTTATCAAAACAATTACTTGAAAAAGCTCATGGTGGGCCAAAACTAAATCCGGATGAGCAAAGACGCTATCTTGGTACTTTTGAGGAAAGAGTTCTTGGCTATGCAGATATTGACACGGCAAATAGCCTTCAGCTAGAAAAAGGCTTTTTATCTATTTTAGAGAACCTTCAGGAAAAGGCTGAGCCACTATTTGTGAAAATCTCACCAACTATCGAATTTGACAAGCAAGTTTTCTACTTAAAAGAAGCTAAAGAAGCTGATAGTCAAGCTACCATTGTGTCTGAAGAGCATACTTCTTCTCCCTTCGGTCTTGTTATCCATAGCAATGCACCCGTTCAAGTAGAAGAAAAGGATCTTCGACTTGCTTTTGCAAAACTTTGGGAAGGTAAAAAGGAAGAACCAGTCAAAACATCTTTATGGAAGAAATGGTTTGGCTAAATCTTGCGCATATTTAATAAATGCCCGATATTGGCAGCCTTGCGCTCCAGATAGAGACTGGCATTTTTCAAACTATCTTCTAAAGGTTCGCTTTTCTCTAAAATAGAAAAGGCAGCTTGGATATTTTCAAATGGTAGGGATGGTAAATCTTCAGCAAGACTACCACAAATAGCAATAACAGGAACTCCGACAGGGGTTCTTTTTGCTACGCCTATCGGCGCTTTCCCAGCAAAGCTTTGACTGTCCAGTCTACCTTCGCCAACGATAACTAAATCAGCATCTGCAACTTTCTTATCAAAATCAATCAAATCTAAACATGTATCAATTCCAGACACGATATTTGCCTGAGCAAAGGCACACAAACCACCAGCAAGGCCTCCACCAGCTCCTGCTCCTTTAATTTCCAATGTTGCAGGGGAGACTTTTTCATAAAAATCTTGGATCGCTTGATCTACGACCTCAAACATAGTAGGATCTAGGCCTTTTTGTTTGCCAAAAGTATAGGTCGCACCTTGATGACCACATAAGGGACTCACGACATCTGCTAAAATACGAATTTGAACATCTTCAGGAATTTCATAGCGATTTTCTGTTGAAACAGAAGCTAAGTTTAATAAGGACTGACCGCAAGCGGGCAAGACATCTCCATCCCTATCATAAAATTGATAGCCTAAACCAGCAGCGATCCCAATTCCTCCGTCATTACTGGCCGTACCACCAACGCCAATATAGATATCTTTAATCCCTTGAGCAATGAGATGGCGAATCAACTCTCCAATACCACAAGTTTGGATTTGAAGTGGATTTCGTTTCTCTAGCGGAATTTTTCCAAGGCCAACCAAATCAGCTACTTCAAATAGTGCCAGTTCCCCTTTTTGAAAATAGCGCATGGCTTCTTTTTGTCCAAAAGGGCCTGTCACTTGGATCCATTTTTCTTCAAGGTCAAGAGATTGTCGGATAGCATCTACAGTACCTTCCCCACCATCACCAACAGGACAGAGGAGACAGTCTACATCTGCTATCGATTGTTGGAAGCCTCTTTTAATAGATTCAGCTACCTCTTCAGCAGTCAAGCTTTCCTTAAACGAATCTGGTGCAATAACAATCTTCATATTTTCCCTCATTCTAAACAGTCAATCAAAGGAAGTACTTCTAAAAAATCCCTCTTGTCAACATGATGTTGTATTTCTTTTTTGAGCACTTCTTTGGCACAAAAGGCGATTCCAAGTCCCGCCGACTTCAACATTAATAGGTCATTGGCCCCATCACCGATTGCAACTGTTCTTTCTCTAGGAAGTTTGAGTTCCTCTCTCCATTTTTCCAGAATCTCTTTTTTGACCTGGGGACTGATAAGTTGTCCAATCAATTTTCCAGTTAAAAGACCATCTTTGACTTCAAGTTGATTGGCAGAGAAATAGGCAATCCCTAGAGATTTTGCTAATCTTTCAACTATTGGTGTAAATCCACCAGACACCAGACCAACTAGAATGCCATTCTGTTGGAGAATGGAAATGAATTCTTGGGCATTTGGCGTTAGATGAATAGAGTTGAAGATTTTATCAAATACCGAAATAGGAAGACCTTCCAAGAAGAACACTCTGTCTCGTAAACTGCTTTCAAAGTCCAACTCTCCTCGCATTGCCCGACTTGTAATCTGCGAAATTTCTTCCTCACGACCTATATCTCTTCCCAACAAATCAATCACTTCTTCTAGGATTAAGGTTCCATCCACATCCATAACACACAAACCTTTTACTTGAGACATCAGTTCTCCTCTCTAAACAGCCTAAAAATCGTATGAAGTCATCATACGATTTTATCTATTAATTAACTAAACTATGGTACAAGTCAAGATATGACCTGCAGGCTGTATCCCATGAGAAGTCACACTCCATAGCTTGTTTTTGTATGTTTTTCCAAATATCAGGATGATTTCTATACAAGTCCAATGCTGTTTGGAAAGTCCAATTTAACCAGTAAGGAGATAGATTGTCAAAGCTAAAGCCAGTACCGCTCCCTTCGATTGGATTGAAAGCGCGAACGGTATCTCGCAAGCCTCCAACTTCATGGACCAACGGCAAGGTTCCGTAACGCATCGCCATCATTTGAGACAAGCCACACGGTTCAAAACGACTTGGCATGAGGAAGAGGTCACAAGCAGCGTAGATTTCTTGAGCAAGTTTGACATCAAAAGTGATATTTGCTGATAGCTTGTCTGGGTAAATCTGAGCAAACCATGAGAAAGCTCCTTCAAAGGCTGGATCTCCAGTTCCCAAAAGAACAATCTGAACATCTTCTTGCAAGATATGGTGCAGACTTTCTACCACCACATCAAAACCTTTTTGACGTGTCAAACGAGAAACAATTCCCACCAGTGGAACGTCAGCTCTAACTGGCAAGCCAACTCTTTCTTGTAATTTTGCCTTGTTTTGGGCTTTCCCAGACAAATCTTCCTGATTAAAATGATAGTCTAAAAGAGCATCCGTCTGAGGATTATAAAGGTCAGCATCAATCCCATTCACGATACCAGAAACTTTACCAGACTCCATTCGAAGAATCTGATCCAAGTTACATCCGAACTGACTGGTCATAATTTCATGAGCATAACTAGGTGAAACTGTTGAAACACGGTCAGCATAAAGAATACCAGCCTTCATCCAGTTCAGACAGTTGTTCCAGCGAAGGGTACCATCAGCATAACGCTCAAAGCCAACTCCAAACAAATCCCATAACATTCCTTCTGAAAATTGTCCTTGAAATTCCAAATTATGAATGGTTAAAACAGTTTTAATACCTTGATAGGCTTGAATCCAACGGTATTTTTCCTTTAACAAGAACGGTATCATGGCTGTATGGTAGTCATGAACATGGAGAAGGTCAGGAATGAAGTCAATCCTTTCCATAGCCTCAATGGCGGCAAGTTGGAAGAAAGCGAAACGTTCCCCATCATCAAAATCACCGTAAACATGGCCACGGAAGAAATAATATTGGCTGTCAATAAAGTAGAAGGTTACACCGTTTAAGACGGTTTTCTTAATCCCACAGTACTGTCTGCGCCAACCAACACTCACCTCGAAATGAAGAACATCTTCAATCTGATTTCCAAATTTAGCCTCTACCATGTCATAGTAGGGTAAAATTACTGCAACTTCATGTCCCGCTTTTACTAGTGATTTAGGAAGAGCGCCAATGACGTCTCCCAGACCACCTGTTTTTGAAAAGGGTGCACCCTCTGCTGCTACAAATAAAATTTTCATGAATGAATATCCTCTGTTACTTTGCTACCTTTCTTAACGACAACTGGATGTTCTGCAGTTCCTCGAATCACAATACCAGGCTCAACTTCAACACCCTTGTCCAAGATAGCATATTCGACCTGAGCACCTTCTCCAATCACAACACGAGGGAAGAGCAGGCTATCTTTAACCAGGCTATCCTTATGGACATGAATATTACGTGATAGAACAGAATGAGCCACTTGACCTTCAATGATACTACCAGACGCAAACTGAGAAGTACTTACCTTAGATGTATTAGCATAGTAAGTTGGCTCTTCATTTTTGACCTTTGTATAAATCTTTTGGTTTGGTGAGAAGAGAGAGTAGAATTTTTGTGATTCAAGCATATCTTTATTAGCTTTGTAATAAGACTCTACAGAGTGAATATTTGCAAGGTAGCCTGTATACTCGTAGGCGAAAGCTCCCTCTTTTGCAGCCAAATCCCGTAAAACATAACGCAACTTCTCTGGATGTTCTTTTTTAGCTTCTTCTTCCAAGCGTTCAATCAACCACGGTGTATCAACGACAAAGATATCTGTAGACATATTGAACGTTTCAGCTGTTGACTTACTATCAAAGAGTTTATGAGAAAGAACATGGTCTGTTTCATCCACTTCTAAGATTGCATTTACTTCTGAAATATCTTTCTTAGCTAGTTTTTTATAAACTACAGTGACAGGCCCTTTTGTTGTACTATGTAGGTGGAAAACTTGGTTCAAATCAATGTTAATCAAGACATCGCAGTTGAGGGCAACCGTTTGGTTTGAGCCAGAACGTTTCAAATAAGTAAGAAGCTGTTGGTAGTATTCTTTTCCAACTGTGCTACTTTCTACACGGGTATTGTAAATTCCTAGATAATAGTGACTAAGAAGAGTTGACAAGCCCCACTCACGTCCTGAGCGGATATGGTCAAAGACTGAGCTGATATTATCCTGCTGGAAAATACCAAAGACACTACGAACACCTGCATTAGCAAGACTAGAAAGCGGGAAGTCAATCAAACGATATTTCCCACCAAATGGCAAACTTGCTACTGGACGGTGGTCCGTCAATGTCGACATATCATGAAAACCAACTGTATTTCCTAAAATGGCAGAATATTTATCAATCTTCATCTGTTGCTACCCCCACTACTTCATCATATCCTACAACTTGTACTTCATCTGTTCCATCAATTTCGACACCGTCAGAAATAATCGCACCTTCACCAATAATGGCACGTTTAATCTTAGCTCCTTGACCAATGATAGCTCCACTCATGATAACTGAATCAACAACTTCCGCTCCTTCGCGAACTTGCGCGCCTGTTGAAAGGATAGAATGTTTAACAGTTCCATCAACGAAACATCCGTCTACAACTAATGAGTCTTCCACATCAGCATTTGCCCCGAGGAAGTTTGGTGGTGAAATCAAGTTTCTTGAGTAAATCTTCCATTGACGGTTACGACTATCCAAGGCATTTTCTGGAGAAATGTACTCCATGTTCGCTTCCCAAAGTGACTCAATCGTACCAACATCTTTCCAGTAACCGCTAAATTCGTAAGCATAAACACTTTCACCTGACTCAAGGTAATTTGGAATGACATTTTTACCAAAGTCTGACATGTCAACCTTACTCTTTTCAGCAGCGACTAACATATTACGAAGGCGTTGCCAATCAAAAATGTAGATTCCCATAGAAGCTTTTGTAGATTTAGGTTGAGCTGGTTTTTCTTCAAATTCAACAATACGATTGTTAGCATCTGTGTTCATGATACCAAAACGGCTCGCTTCTTTAAGAGGGACGTCTAAAACTGCTACTGTCAAGCTGGCATTATTATCCTTGTGAGATTGGAGCATATCATCATAGTCCATTTTGTAGATATGGTCCCCAGACAAAATCAAGACATACTCAGGATTGACACTGTCGATATAGTCGATATTTTGGTAAATAGCGTGACTAGTCCCTTCAAACCAACGATTTCCTTCACTTGCAGAATAAGGTTGAAGAATAGAGACACCTGAATTAATACCGTCTAAGCCCCAACTTGAACCATTCCCAATATGGTTGTTGAGAGCAAGTGGTTGATACTGTGTAATGACCCCAACATTATGAATCCCTGAGTTGGCACAGTTTGATAGGGCAAAGTCAATGATGCGGTAGCGCCCACCAAATTGCACAGCTGGTTTTGCAATACTTTGAGTGAGTTTACCGAGACGAGTTCCTTGCCCACCAGCAAGAATCAAAGCTAACATTTCATTCTTCATTTTCTACTCCTTTTTGGTTTTTACTTGTGACGGTTTTAGTAGGTTTCAAGCGGCGTTTGATTTTCCAGACACTAGCTCCCATAGCTGGTAGGGTAAAGGTTAAGGTCTGCTCATAATCTTTCCATAGTCCTTCTTGCGTTTGAACAGTTTGATTATGTTCTTTCCAAACGCCTCCCCACTCTTCTAACTCAGTATTCCAGACTTCTTCGTAAATTCCTGCAACGGGTAATCCGATTGTAAAATCTTTCCGTTCAACAGGTGCCATGTTAAAGATACAGACTAACATTTCTCCCTTTTTACCCTTACGAATAAAGGAAAGAACACTCTGGTCTCGATTATCCGCATCAATGATTTCAATACCATCATAGCTGGTATCAATTTCCCACAGACAGCGGTTGTCTTTGTAAAACTGGTTTAGCTGAGAAGTGAAATACTTCATCTTAGCATTCATTGGGTCTTCTAGGTTAGACCACTCCAACTGTTCTTCAGATTTCCATTCTAGGAATTGACCGTATTCGCTACCCATGAAGAGCAATTTCTTACCAGGGTGACAAATTTGGTAAGTGTAGAGATTGCGCAAGCCTGCGAATTGATTGTAACGATCTCCCCACATCTTATGCATCATACTCTTCTTGCCATGAACCACTTCATCGTGCGAGAATGGCAAGAGATAGTTTTCATTGAAAACATACATAAAGCTGAAAGTCACTAGGTTAAAGTCATATTTACGATAAATCGGATCTTCTTCGTAGAAACGGAGGATATCATTCATCCAGCCCATGTTCCATTTGTAGTCAAATCCTAGACCACCAAGCTCTTTCATTCCCGTAATCTTGGTTGCAGACGAACTTTCTTCTGCAATCATCATCACATCTGGATATTCTAACTTAATAATGTCATTCAAGCGTTGAAGGAAATAATAACCTTCATAGTTGAGATTTCCCCCATCTTTATTAGGTGTCCATGGAGCATCATCATAGTCCAAATAGAGCATGTTGCTAACAGCATCCACACGAATACCATCCAAATGATAGACATCGATCCAATGCTTAATACAAGAAATCAAGAAGGACTGGACTTCATTTTTTCCAAGGTCAAAATTGAGAGCGCCCCAACCATAGTTATGAGCCTTATTATGGTCTTGGTATTCAAAAGTCGGTGTCCCATCATAATAGGCTAAGGCATCATCGTTGATGGTAAAGTGACCGGGTACCCAGTCTACGATAACCCCAATATTATGGATATGACACTCCTCGACAAAATCTTGAAACTCCTCTGGTCGGCCATAGGCATGCTCTAAAGCGAAGTAACCCATAAGCTGATACCCCCAACTCAAGCCCAAAGGATGGGACATCAAGGGCATAAACTCAATATGAGTATAGTTCATTTCAACGAGATAAGGAATGAGTTCATCCTTGAGCTGGGCAAAACTATAAGGACTACCATCAGGATTTCTTTTCCATGAGCCAGCGTGAACTTCATAGATATTGACAGGACGTTCAGCAAAGCCCCAACGTTTTCTTCGTGCCAGCCAAAGTCCATCCCTCCATTTCTTCTCAGGAAGCTCTGTTACGATTGCCCCTGTTCCTGGACGAGCCTCATATCTGACAGCAAAAGGGTCAATCTTCATCAGTTGATGACCATTTTGACGTGTGACATGATATTTGTAAATATGCCCTTCTTGAGCCATATTGGTAAAGACTTCCCAGACCCCAAAGTCATTTCTTACCATTGGAATCTGACCCTCAATCCAGTTGGTAAAATCACCAACCAAGTGAACAGCCTGAGCATTAGGTGCCCAAACACGGAAAGTATAGCCACACTCTCCATTCACTTGCTCTTTATGTGCTCCTAGATAATGCTGAAGGTGAAAATTTTCTCCTGTCATAAAGGTGCGCAAAGCTTCTCTTTTATCCATAATACCCCCTCTTTTATGTAAGCGTTTTCTATGTTTTTATTATACTACCTTTTTAGAGAAGATTCAAGTAAATTACTATACTTCTTTAAAATTATTTTGAAAATCTTCAACAAATTCACTGATGTGTCCACTTGTAAATCAATGTTTTTTCAAAAAAATGTGAAAACGCCTTTCTTTTCTCTACTATAATACCAAAAAGTTCGTATTTTTGCCACCAATATTATTTTTTTATAGCAAAAAATAAAACCAGGAAAATAATTTCCTGATTTTACACGTTTGATGAAAATATTTATCAAATTTTCTATACAAGTGAGTTGTTAGCTAAGCTCTTTCTATTCGTTCACTTCCAATGATGTGTTAGAATAGCGAGATAGATGGTCTTTATAAAACACTCAAGACGGCTAGACTAATATCATCTAAAACATTATCTTCTTTTGAGCGACTGTTGGTTACCAACATAGCTAAATTTCCTGCATTTTCAAATTGATAGGGTTCTGATTTAGCATTCACAACCACCAAGAGGTGTTCTTTGCCGTGAACTTCATAGATAAGGCAGCCGCTATGTTCAATCGCAGAATGCACAAAGACATGATGGTAAATTTCATCATAGCTAGAGTAAGAAAAGGCACCAGTTTTTGTCTTCAATCGGATGACTTGACGGATAAACTCAATACTGTCTTGACGCTCATTGATCAAATCCCAGTTCACTTGGTTCACACTGTCTGGAGCATTATAGCTATTCATCGCACGCTCTCTATCATCATGTGTCAACTCACCATTCTCACCAGTCGCAACCAGTTTGGTACGACCAAATTCTTGACCGATTTCCATAAAGGCCATCCCCTGCATGAGCAGATTCATGGCTGTGGCTGTCTCGACCTTGCGCATGATTTGTTCTGAACTTTGGTCTGGATGTAGGGTTGCCAATAAATCGTGAAGATTGTAATTGTCATGGGCTTCCACATAGTTAAGCACTTGATTTGGATGTGTATAGGTTCCTAATTCACGACTTCCTAGGATTGCTTTGGCTAGAATTGGCTCTGTCGCAGCACCGCTGACAAAACCTGATTTAATTGCACCGTAAACTTCTCCACCTTTGACAGCATCACGCTGATTGTCATTAAAGAAACCAATATTTGGCATTTCGTAGGCGTTGTCTTTCTTAGCCTTATCATAAGGGGCAAGGCCTGTTCCCATATCCCATCCTTCTCCATAGAGGATAATGTTAGGGTCGATTTCATCCAAGCTCTGACGAATCATCTGCATGGTCTTGACATCATGAATCCCCATCAAGTCAAAGCGGAAGCCGTCAATATTGTATTCTTGCACCCAGTATAGAAGAGAATCAATCATGTACTTACGGAACATTTCGTGTTCACTGGCTGTTTCATTTCCAACACCCGTTCCATTCTGGAAGGTACCGTCTGGATTCATACGATAATAGTAATCAGGGACTGTTGTTTGGAAAGGTGCATCAACTACTGAGAAGGTATGATTATAGACCACATCCATAATGACACCAATGCCCGCATCGTGATAAGCTTGAACCATGGTCTTCAAGTCGCGAATGACCTGAGCTGGATCCTCTGGATTAGTTGAAAAACTAGTTTCTGGTGCGTTATAGTTTTGTGGATCATAACCCCAGTTGTAGGTTACATTCCCGTCCTCATCGTATTCTTTGTGACGGTCTGCAATTGGTTGCAACTGAACATAATTGTAGCCCAACTTCTTGATGTGATCAAAAGCAGTTGACTGGCCATACTGATTAACCGTTCCAGTTTGAGCAGCACCTAAGAAAGTTCCTCGAAGATGTTCATCCACACCTGAGGTCGGTGATTGGGTCAAATCACGAATATGCATTTCACAAATAACTGCCTTACATGGATTTGTCAAACGCCAAGTAGCCTCCAAACCGTGCTTAACCTCAAAGTTTTCAACTTGCTTTTCTGCATGACTCAAAATAGCTGAACGTTTGCCATCAGGGCTGGTCGCGATTGTATAAGGATCACGTGTCAGTGTTTCGTGATGAGGGAATTGGACTTGATACTGATAAGCCTTACCAGTCAAATCTTCCTCAACATCCAAACTCCAGACACCAATAGTATTGTCCTTATGGTTATAAGAGTAGCGATTGCCTCTTTCCATATCAAAAGTTTTCCAAACAGGTGTATCATTAGCAGCTGATTCATAAACCACAACCTGCACTGCTGTCGCTGTTGGTGACCAAAGGGAAAAATGAGCCTGATTGTCCTCTACACGGCAACCCAGTTCCCCTTGGTAACCCCAATGATGGTCAAAACTAGCACTGTTAATGGCCTTATCAAAGGCAAAAGGATTTTGATTTTTATAGAAAGGACTGGCAATAGCAGGATTTTCAGAGTAATAAATCCTATCATCGCCTTCCAAAATCCAGACCTCTGTTAATAGGGGATAGTGATTAAAACGGATAGCATATTCTTTACTAGTTTGACCTGTATGAACCACAAAATTCAAGCTTTCTAAGGGATGAACGCTTGGGTGTTCAAAGCTAAATAAAGCACCAAAATAATCTTCTTGGTAAGTTAGTAAATCAATTCGTTGATCCTTACTCTTTACAAAAGAGCAAGTGTCATATTCGCCATTCTTGCGATGGTAATGAATGCGCATAGGGTAGGTATACATTTTTATTTTTCCTTTTTATTTTAATTTATTTCTGTTTCACTAATAAATTCTTGACCAATCTCGTCTCGATTAACAGACATAGTCAAATTATCTAAACTCTGGTTTTAAACGAACATTACAAACTTTCTAGCCATGCTTCATCTCGAACCTCAATACCAAGTTCTTGTGCTTTTTGCAGTTTACTTCCAGCGTCTGCACCTGCCACGACGAGGTCGGTCTTTTTAGAAACGCTGCCTGTTACCTTGGCACCTAGACTTTCGAGTTTATTTTTAGCTTCTGAGCGCTTGAGTCGTTCTAATTTTCCAGTCAATACAACGGTCAAACCTGACAAGGCTGCATCCGCTACAACACTCTGTCCTTTATAGTCCAGATTGACCCCAGCTTCTTTCAATTCTCTGAGGAGAATTTCAGAGCCTTCTGTCGCAAAATAAGTCTGAAGACTCTTGGCAATCACACCACCCAGACTTTCAATACTAGCCACTTCCTCTGGATCTGCCTGAGCCAGATTTTCAATCGAGTGAAAATGTTGAAGTAAGAGCTGACTGGCCTTACTGCCGACATGGCGAATTCCCAAACCAAACAAGAGCTTCTCGGCAGAATTTTCCTTAGATGCTTGGATAGCCTGATACAGTTTAGCAGCGGATTTTTCCTTAACCCCCTCTAAAAGGAGGAAATCCTCTTCTTGCAAACGATAAATATCCGCCACATCCTTGACTAAATTGGCAGCGAAAAGTTTCTCAACAATAGATGGACCAAGGCCTGTAATATTCATAGCATCACGAGAAGCAAAGTGAATCAAGCCTTCCATGATTTGAGCAGGGCAACGCGGATTAATACAACGGAGAGCCACTTCATCTTCAAAGTGCAACAAGTCAGAGTCACAACTTGGGCAGTTTGTAGGGATATCTAGTTTTTCTTCAGAAACCCGCTTGGACTCTACCACACGTAAAACGGCAGGGATGATGTCCCCGGCCTTATAGACGATAACCGTGTCGTCTTTGCGGATATCTTTTTCAGCAATATAATCCACATTGTGCAGAGTTGCACGGCTAACAGTTGTACCAGCTAGCTGAACAGGAGTCAGATTAGCAGTTGGAGTCACAACACCGGTACGACCAACTGTCCAGTCAACTGATAAGAGTTGAGCTTCTTTTTCTTCAGCTGGGAACTTGTAGGCTACTGCCCACTTTGGAGCCTTAACGGTAAAACCAAGTTCTTCTTGGCCTGCTAGGTCATTGACCTTGATTACCACTCCATCGATATCATAAGGCAGATTTTCCCGTTCCTCTCCTACTTCTTGGATAAAATTCCAGATTTCATCTATATTTTCAGCCAAGATTCGCTTAGGATTGACCACAAAACCAAGCTGTTCTAGGTGCTTCAAAACCTTTTCTTGACTATCACGAGTTGAAGGGCTGGCTTCTTGATAGAGGAAAGTCGCAAGATTACGCTTGGCAACTACTGCTGTATCCAGCTGACGCAAGGTTCCTGCCGCCGCATTACGAGGATTGGCAAATTCAGGCTCTCCATTTTCTTGGCGACCTTGGTTAACCTGGTCAAAAGAAGCGCGTGGCATGTAACATTCCCCACGAACTGTAATATCAAGTTCTTCTGGCAAGGTCAAAGGAATGTCCTTGACACGCTTGAGGTTTTCTGTAATATTTTCACCAACAGAACCATCTCCACGTGTTACACCAGCAACCAAAATCCCCTTTTCATACGTCAGCGAGATAGATAAGCCATCGATTTTCAGCTCACAAATATAGGTCGGATGAGCCACTTCCTTACGAACACGCGTATCAAATGCTTCAAGCTCCTCACGTGAAAAAGCATCCTGCAAACTATAAAGAGGATACTGATGACTGTATTTTTCAAAACCATCTAAGACTTTGCCACCAACACGATGGGTCGGACTGTCTGCTAATACTTGATCTGGATAGGCAGCCTCCAACTCAACCAACTCACGGTAAAGGCGGTCATACTCACTATCTGAAACCGACGGATTGTCGCTGGTATAGTACTCAGTCGCATAGCGATTGAGCAAGGCGACTAACTCATTCATTCTTTTATTCATAAGACCATTTTACCATAAAACAAGCCCTCCTCACAAACGAGAAGGGCGGAAAAAATACTTAGATTGGAATTATTTTTAAAACTCAAACAGACTTATGTCTCTTTTTCAAAATGAGTCCGAACATATCCGAGAGCTAAGAAAGATAAGGCTACAACTCCAAGTCTAATAATCAAGAAAGAAGAGAGATGTACACTTGGCAAGACTGTCATAAATCCTTTTGCAATAGGCATAAATAGAATAGCTAAGGTAAAAATTGTACTCAGTACTCTCCCAAGAAATTCGCTCTCAACCTTGGTTTGTACTTGAGTAAAAAAGTGAATATTGAAAATCGTCATAAACAATTCACAAACGAAATTACCTGAAAAAGTAAGATAGGATGGGAGGGAAAATCCCATTATCATCATCCCAAGTCCAGTCAGAGCCAATAAAAATAAAAGCATTTCCATACTGGCTTTAATCTTACTAGCTAGCAGAGCCCCAATGATGGAACCGATAGCACCCATAGTTAAAATAGTGGCATAGGCACCTTGAACTCCATAGAGCTGATTTGAAAAGGGAAGGAGGTAATTAAAAGCTGCAAAAAAGAAATTAACGCTAGAAGCTACCAGCAAAAGGAAGAAAATTTCTTGCTGATGCCAGATATAGTGTAACCCATCCTTGATATCTATAAAAATATCTCTCCCAGTAAAAGCCTTTTTCTCTTGAACTCCTGCTTCCTCTTTTGGAAGGAAAGCCACTAGAACAAAAGCAATGAAAAAAGTCAGCGAGTCTAGTAGTAGCGTCATATGGAGACTTGCAAACTGTAAAACAAGGAAGGAAAGAACAGGAGAGCTAACACCTACAACCTGCAAAACCAGCTCTAAGCGAGAATTATAGATCACAATCTCATCTTTCTCCACCACTTCAGTTATAATAGCTTTATTGGCTGTACGAGAAAAGGCAAAAGCAATCGCCTGCACAGTATTGGCAAAAATCAAAGCTCCAATCATCCAGCTGTCATTCCTTATGAAAGAAATGGCCAGACAAAGAATCCCACAAACAAGGTCTGTCACCATTAAAATCCTACGACGAGAAAAACGGTCTGAAATGACTCCGCCAAAAGGATTTACGAGAATAGATGTGACGAGTTCAGAAATCTGATACATTCCTAAAACAGTCTGCCCGATAGTCCCCATGGAAGCCAACCAGACACTATTTCCATAATCATAGAGCATATTCCCTATCTTGTTAACAGCTCCACGACTAATCAACTGTACTGCATAGCGATTCATATAAAAACTCCTCTCAAATTTTGAAACTATTGTATCAAAACTGAAAGGAGCATTTTATTTTTTCCCTTATTTGGGAAAATTAATCTTTGACAAATTTTTCATAGTGTTCCTGATAGTAGGCGACTTGCTCTGGAAGACCTAGTACGTCAAAAATATGCATGGCTTCTTGCATTTGGCTACAACCTTCTTTACACTTTCCTTTTTGATATAAGGCAAAACCTTTTAAATAATGGAAAACATTACGCTCATAAAGCTTAATACCTTTACCAATAATCTTCTCTGTATAAGTCTCAAAATAGCTTGCATTGTCAAAAGAAGAATGCTCTAAACAATGCTGGTAACAATTGAGGGCCAAAATCAACACTAATCTCTTATGGCGACCAATCTCTTGGTAAAATTCCTCCCTCTCCATAACTTCTCTACCAATCCGAGTGACATAGTCCACATCGTAGAAACTATAGAGATTCCCGAAAAGAATCAACTCATACATGGTCCATTCTTCTGTTTTGAAGAGATAATCTGCTACCTTATCCAAATCATCCTGCTTCATCTCATAAGTCGCATCTCTTTGACAAATCAGACCTTGCAACAAAATCCAGTTCAGCTCAAAATAAAGGGGATTCGTCGAACTCTTAGCCTTTTCAAGTTGTTCCCTTTGAAGCTTTTGAAAACCTGCAATATCATTTGAGTAGTAAAGAGGTATAATTTGTGCCATCATAGAAACATGTTCATGATTATGAAAATCCCTTGCCTTATCCATGAAATTTTCGATTGTGACATGAATGTTATCCAAAATCTCAAAGAAACGTGAAACTGCTAGGTCAGACTCCCCAAGCTCAAAGCGAGATAACTGAGAGGTAGAGCAAGACTCCCCTGCCGCCTCCTTTAAAGAATAATTTCCACTTGTCCGAAATTCACGAAATACTTTTCCAAGATGTTCCATCTTTACACCTGCTCTGATAATTCTTCCCACTCAAGCATAGCTTCTTCCTGACGATGGCTGATTTTGTCCAGCTCAGCCTGTAATTCCATCAGTTCGACGGCATCGTTTGTTTCCAACATTTTTTCAGAAATGTCTTGGCTTTGACTTTCTAACTCTTCGATTTCAGCCTCTAGACTTTCAATTTGTCTCATGAGTTTGCGAACTTCTTTTTGACTTTCTTTCTGAGCTTGATAGTCATTGACTGGACTTGAGTCTTTTACTTGATTGTTAGTTGAAGCTTCCTCAGCCTGAGTCATTTCTACTTCTGCTTTCTTCTCAACATAGTAGTCGTAATCTCCCAAGTAAAGAGTCGAGCCATTCTCTGACAATTCCAGTACATGAGTGGCCACACGATTGATAAAGTAACGGTCATGGCTGACGAATAGAAGAGTTCCATCAAAGTCAATCAAAGCATTTTCCAACACTTCCTTGCTATCAATATCCAAGTGGTTGGTCGGCTCATCCAGAATCAGGAAGTTGTTGTTTTCCATAGACAATTTAGCCAAAAGCAAACGAGCTTTCTCGCCACCTGACAGCATGCCGACGGATTTTTTGACATCATCTCCTGAGAAAAGGAAGGCACCTAGGCGGTTACGGATTTCAACTTCTGGTGTCAGTTTAAAATCATTCCAGAGTTCATCCAGCACCGTATTACTTGGTGTCAGCTTGCTTTGGGTCTGGTCATAGTAACCAACCTCAACATTAGCGCCAAAGCGCTTTTCACCCTTGATAAAAGGAATCTGGTCTACTATAGACTTGATAAAGGTTGATTTCCCAATACCATTTGGACCAACGATGGCAACAGCATTCATCTTACGAAGGTCTAGGTTGATAGGCTCTGACAGTACTTCCTCATCATAGCCAATGGCCGCATTTTCAACAGTCAATACAACATTACCAGAGTTTTTTTCCGACTGGAAGGTCATATTGGCTGCTTTCTTGCCAGATTCAGGTTTATCCAAACGTTCCATTTTTTCCAGTTGTTTTCGGCGAGACTGGGCACGTTTGGTCGTTGAAGCTCGGACTAGATTGCGATTGACAAAGTCTTCCAGAGCTGCAATTTCCTTCTGTTGCTTTTCATAGTTTTTTGCCTCAGTAGCTAGTTTTTGCTCCTTCAACTCGACAAAGCGAGAATAATTGCCCACATAGCGGTCCAAAGAATGCTTGGTCAAATCCAGCGTAATCGTTGCAACCTTGTCCAAGAAATAACGGTCATGGCTAACAATAATGAGGGCACCGCTATAGTTTACCAAGTAATTCTCTAGCCAGGCAATGGTTTCAATATCCAAGTGGTTGGTTGGCTCGTCCAAGACCAAGAGATTGGGCTTTTCAAGGAGCATTTTGGCTAGAGCCAAGCGAGTATTTTGACCACCTGAAAGTTCAGATATTTTCATCTGCCACATAGACTCGTCAAACTTGAATCCATTTAAAATCGCTCGAATATCAGCTTCATAAGTGAAACCACCTGCTTGGCGAAAATTCTCAGATAAGCGGTCGTAATCTGACATCAGCTTATTCAAGTCCTCACCAGACTTTTCACCCATCTCCAGCTCCATCTGACGAAGTTGTTTTTCCGTCCGACGCAAGTCATCAAAGACATGAAGCATTTCATCGTAGATGGTATTTTCAGACTCAAAACGGCTATCTTGGGCTAGGTAAGACAGAGAAATATCTTTTTTCTTATTGATTTCTCCACTAGTTGGCTCCTCTTCTCCAACCAAAATCTTCAAAAGAGTAGACTTTCCTGCACCATTTTTCCCAACAAGGGCAATCCGGTCTCGTTCATCAACCTGCAGGTTAATATTATCGAAAAGAACCTCTCCTGCAAAAGAACGTTCAATTTTATTAGCTTGTAAAATAATCATACAAGTAGTATAGCATGTTTCCCTAAGGCATTCAAGATAATGGTAAGTATTTTAGCGAAGGATTTGTAACATAAAATAAATTATGTATATTTTATATTACAAATCCTTCGCTATCTTGTTGGATTTTCTAATAAGCTAATCTTGCTTCAAATAGTTATCGCACAATTCTATTATTTAATTCTTTTCATTATATACGTACGTATAGCGGATTGAAATAAGATGAGAACAAATCGATTGAGGAAGTAAAATTAATTTCTATAAATGTTTTAGAAATTGTTTCGTACTATTTTAGATTCAACTACTATATATACAATATTTTCGGAGCATTCAACTTTTTAACTCTATTTATTACTAGATTATTCCCCCCTTCGCTCCACTTCCATTACAGAAGTTTCCTCACTACTATGGGCTCGGCTGACTTCTCATGATTCGTTGTTACTACGCTTTCAGCGCTCATGATACCTCGCGGATAAGTCGTACATCTTTCCTAGTTTATACAAGATATGAGGACGTTAGAAGGTTACAGTGAAAATAGGAAATCTGACGCAGAGTCTTTAGGCACTAGGAAGATTTATCTTTTTCACACAAACCTTAGTCCGAATTCAATTACTCTCGTGATTTACGCATATAGGTTACGACTACCTTTTTGGACTTTAGAGTTTTGAGCCCCCTTATCCGCTATATACGCCTTACTATCACGTTCCTGTTCGTAGAGCCACGATTTCGCCATCCCTTCCTCTGACGATTCTTATTTCCAACGTCAGACTTAAAACGGTCTATCCCCAGACCATTTTAATCCGCTACCTCACGATAGTCAGGCTTGGGAATCGCTATTGGGTTCACCGGTAGCAGGTGCCCACCGAGGACTTACACCTCAGATATACGACATGCCTATCGTACGTAAAAAGCCTACTGCCCAAGCTAGAAAGCTTGATACAATAGGCTTTTCAAAGGCTGATTATTTAACAGCGTCTTTAAGAGCTTTACCAGCTTTGAATGCTGGAACTTTAGAAGCTGCAATTGTCATTTCTTTACCAGTTTGTGGGTTGCGACCTTTACGTTCTGCACGCTCACGAACTTCAAAGTTACCAAAACCGATCAATTGAACTTTTTCACCAGCTGCAAGATAGTCAGCTACTGCTGCAAATACAGCTTCAACTGCTGCTGCTGAGTCTTTCTTAGTCAATTCTGTAGCTTCTGCTACTTTAGCGATCAAATCTTGTTTGTTTGCCATGTTAACGATTCCTCCAAATAATTTCTAATTAACAAATATAATCATATCCTAAAATCCCTTTTAGGTCAAGTTAAAAACGCTATTTCTTCCCATTTTATTTATTTTTTTAGGAGTGATAACGTACCAAAATAGCCCAAGCATTCTCACCTGTGTGCGTTTGAATAATGGAACCCGTTTCCAAAACAGAAATTGGCTGTTCAACATAAGCTTGTAAGCTTTCTTTCATCTCTTTTGCCCAATCAGCACTACCAGAATATGAAATTCCAATCTCTGCTACAGAACGTTCAGAGAGAGATGTTGTCAACTCATCTAACCATTTTTTAAAGGTTTTAGCTCCACGACCTTTAACCATTGGCTGCAATTCATGGTCTTTCATTTGCATGACAACACGGATATTAAGAAGAGAACTCAACAATCCAGTTACACGGCCAATTCGTCCACCTTTAACAAGATTTTCCAAAGTCGAAACACCAATATAGAGTTCTGTGTGGTTTTTAACCTCTTCTATGCGAGTTAAAATTTCCTCCAACTCTTTGCCTTCTTGCGCTAATTTTGCAGCCTCAACAACTTGGAATTTCAAGGCTTGGTCAGTGAAGGAACTGTCAATAACTGTCACGTCGGCAGTAGATAGGCTGGCACCTTGGCGTGCTGCTTCTACAGTACCAGAAAGGGCATGGGACATATGAATAGCAAGAATCTGACTACCATCCTTGCATAGGTCTTCAAAAACTTCAGCGAAGACACCTACAGGTGGTTGACTTGTCTTAGGAAGATTCTTACTTTCTTGCATCAAGTGAAGAAATTTACCTTCTTCTTTCAAATCAGCATCAGAATAAACAACATTATCAATCATTACAGATAATGGAACAATTGTAATATCTAATTGCTTTACTAGTTCTGGTTCAATAGTAACAGATGAATCGGTTACAATCTTAATTTTTGTCATAGTATCAATCTTTCTATTTTAGGATTCAGATTGGTTTTCTTACTTCTAATTATATCAAAAAAAGATTAAAAATCCTAATGGAGTCACTCAAATTTTCCTTAAAAATTTGATATAATCTACTTATAAGAAAAGAGGTGTCCTATGATTAAAAAAATTTACCCCATTTTAACCATTTTATTAGGAGCTGCTATTTATGCTTTTGGGCTGACTTATTTTGTAGTTCCTCATCATCTCTTTGAAGGAGGGGCGACAGGTATTACCCTCATCACCTTTTATCTTTTTAAAATCCCTGTTTCGCTCATGAACTTGCTGATTAACATTCCCCTTTTCATCCTAGCTTGGAAAATATTTGGAGCCAAATCCCTCTATTCTAGTTTGCTAGGAACCTTATCTTTGTCTGCCTGGTTGGCTTTTTTTGAGCGTATTCCTCTTCATATTGACCTTCAAGGTGATTTACTGATCACAGCCCTTATAGCAGGAATCCTATTGGGAATTGGCCTTGGAATTATTTTTAATGCTGGAGGTACAACTGGCGGAACTGATATTCTAGCTCGTATTCTCAACAAATACACTCATATATCAATGGGGAAACTACTTTTTATCTTAGATTTTTGTATTCTCATGCTCATTCTCCTAATCTTCAAGGACTTGAGATTGGTTTCCTACACGCTCTTATTTGATTTTATCGTTTCGCGTGTCATTGATTTGATTGGAGAAGGTGGCTATGCTGGTAAAGGTTTTATGATTATCACAAAACGTCCTGACCAACTTGCTAAGGCGATTAATGATGACCTAGGAAGAGGCGTTACTTTTATTTCTGGTCAAGGCTACTATAGTCAAAAAGATTTGAAAATTATCTACTGTATTGTCGGTAGAAATGAGATTGTGAAAATGAAGGAAATGATTCATCGAATCGATCCTCAAGCCTTTATAACTATTACAGAAGCCCACGAAATCCTTGGAGAAGGATTTACCTTTGAAAAAGAATAAAAAGAGGTAATGTCGTGACCTCAAAAGTTAGACTACATCATCTATCTTTTGGGTTACAGACAACCTCTTTTTTGTTTTCTAAAACGCTCAAGACCAATTTCGAGCTACTTCTTCATCAGCCTTTAACCGATCCACTAATTGGTCAACAGAATCAAATTTTGTCATATCTCGAATGCGATCAAGCCAATAAACCATGACGGTTTCCCCATAAATATCTTGATTAAAATCAAAAATATTGACTTCAAAACGTGCTTCTTCTCCATCAAAGGTCACGTTTTTCCCGACACTAGCCATAGCACGATACTTCTGTCTTTGAATCTCAACATCAACGACATAAACGCCATCTGCTGGCATATAAGTACGGTCTAAAAGCACTAAATTAGCTGTTGGATAACCAATCGTACGACCACGAGCATTACCATGAACCACCATACCTCTTGATGGAAGCGGTGCCCCCAAAAGTTCTCCTGCTTCTTTCACATTTCCATCTAAAATAGCTTGACGGATACGAGTTGAACTAATCTTTCCTTTCTCATCTTCTACAGGTGGAACGATAATGACTTCTCCATCAAAGTAATCCTTTAAGTCTTCTGCCGTTTTTTGGTCAGCACCAAATGTATAATCAAAACCTGCAACAATAATTTTGGCATTCATAGCCTTGATATAAGTTGCAAAAAATTCTTCTGCCGTGAGACTAGCGAATTGACTACTAAAATCAAGGAGATATAATTCTTCTACGCCTTCACGCTTTAGTTTCCTCTCACGTTCAGCAGGGTTCAAAATATGCAAAAACAGATCAGGATGATAAGGCTCTAAAGCAATCTTTGGTGATTCATTAAAGGTCATAACCACGATAGGCAATAAATCCTTTCTCGCAGCCTTATTGGCAACACGAAATAATTCTTGATGCCCCTTGTGTATACCATCAAAATAGCCGAGAACAACGACTGAATCAGATGGTGTGCCAATATCTTTTTGGTTTTTTATAGGAATAGTAATAATCATAAAATAATTATATCATAGCGATAGCTATTTCTGGAACAGAAAATCTGAAATGTCGTTTTTTTCACCTGAAGTGTAGCTGTTTTCAAAAAGCACTTCACTCGATTGTTGCTTAACTATGAACTTTGCAATATTCTTCTCAAAAACTTGTAGAACATCTTCAAAATTTTGAAAGGAGTGATTAGACTTGTTCAGTAACCATAAAGTGTCATACTATGCTTATGTATGAAAAAGCAATGCAACTAACTCCTGAGAACTTTAAATTACTAATTGGTGTCGAAAAGGTAGAATTTAGAATCGAGGTACACCTATGGCTGTAAAATTTACAAAATGAGACAACTTGGGCAAGATATTTGAAGAGTTTCCTAAACTCCCTGATTTGAAGCAAGTCACTTTCCCTGATGACAAAGAAAAAAGCCAAAGCAGAAAAGAAAAACTAGATGACTGCTTTTCAACAACTCCCATCCAGTGTGCTTCAGATTGGAGCTATTTTTCTCTCCGTCTGTTAGCTTGGATTCTCAGACAGTTTCAGTTAAAGAATATCATTTTCC
This sequence comes from Streptococcus sp. 4094, assembly GCF_013277125.1. Taxonomy (NCBI): domain Bacteria; kingdom Bacillati; phylum Bacillota; class Bacilli; order Lactobacillales; family Streptococcaceae; genus Streptococcus; species Streptococcus sp. 4094. The sequence goes on from NZ_VMMI01000042.1 coordinate 51,002, forward strand.
CTTATCAGAAGGAACGAATCAAGCTATTCAGACAAGTGAAGGGACGACAAGCCAATATTTGAAACCAAATACCAGTTCTTATAGTCAATTGAAATAAAATCTGAAGAAATAGAGTAGGAAACTCAAATCAATTTTTAACAGTGTTCTATTCCAGATTCAATCCACTATACATATTAAAAAGTATGGATACCAAAACAAAAAACAGGCTCTCCGAAAACTCGGAAAGCCTTATTTAATGCTACTTCTAGCTTCCTCGCCTTTACATTTCAAGGCTCGGGATAAAAAGGTTCACTGGACCTTTTTATTTAGCGATTGGGTAAACAGAAACTTGTTTTTTATCGCGTCCTTTACGTTCAAAGCGTACTACGCCTTCAACTTTAGCGAACAAAGTATCGTCTCCACCACGTCCAACGTTTACACCTGGGTAGATGTGTGTACCACGTTGACGGTAAAGGATTGATCCACCTGTTACAGTTTGTCCGTCAGCTGCTTTAGCTCCAAGACGTTTCGCTTGTGAATCACGTCCGTTTGATGTAGAACCTCCACCTTTTTTGTGGGCGAAAAGTTGCAAGTTGTTAAGAGTCATTTTTAACATAATGTTTTCCTCCGTGTTAGTTTTCTGTGATAACTCTGGTTTGGACGAACTCAGAAGAGTTCTCCGATAAGTTTGCCATACCTAAGAAAAATGATTCAAAGAATAACTGGGTCATTTCTCTCTGGTGTGAAGGAAGATCTTTTGGTATTTCAACCATCAGATAACCACCTTCATCTTCGTTTAATTCTAGGATTGGTTCATAGCCTGCAAATTTCTCAATAGAATTGATAAAGTTAATGGCAAGCGTAGAAACCGATGCACACACGACATCTAAGCCGTATTCGCCACTCTCGGCGTGTCCAGTAATTTCCGCACTCCTCAGCTCGCCATCTTCGGCTCTCTCAAAGACTGCCTGTATCATGTGTTCTCCTTAAAATTAAGCGTTAATTGCGTTGATGACAACTTTAGTATATGGTTGACGGTGACCTTGTTTACGGTGGCTACCTTTTTTAGGTTTGTACTTGTAAGTAACAACTTTCTTTTGTTTTCCTTGTTTTTCAACAGTTCCAACTACAGTAGCTCCAGCAACAAGTGGAGTTCCGACAACAGTGTTTTCACCACCAACAAGAACAACTTCGTTAAAAGTAACTTCTTGACCAGCTTCAACGTTCAATTTTTCAACGTAAACTGCTTGACCAACTTCAACTTTAACTTGTTTTCCGCCAGTTTTGATAATTGCGTATGTGCTCATTATGCACCTCCTATGATTTTTATGGGTTTCCCCGATTTTTTTGTGAAGACTCGCCTAGCATCGTGGGACGAACCACTTAAACTTGAATAATCAAGCAACGATGTTCGTGCGGTTGCACAGGATCGTGCATAGTCAACTCTTCAAGTATAGCATATCTCCTATTTTCTTACAAGTAATAACACCTAAAATCAAGCTTTTTCTTTTACTTTTTTCTGCCAAGAGGCAAAAAGCATGCTAAGGTAAAAAATACTCATCATAATAGGAACACCAAGAATAGTCTTTTCATGATAGAAAATCGTCAAATAGGCTGAAAAGACAACACCAAGGACAAAACTACTAAGCAGGCTAACAAATATGAACCCTTCACGCAAAAAAGGAGTGTGCTTGGTTCGGAAATAATCCCCAAAAGCCAGCATTGTTCGTTTGATATTCCCTGTCATAAAGGCATTATTGTAAGCAATACCCGAAACCTCACCAAAGGCAGTTGTCACCAAGCCCATACAAAAGGCTAAGGGCGGTACTAGATAGATATTATCTACAGTTTGCGGCACAAAACCAATAATGATTGATAGTATTGCCAAAGGAATCAGTGACAGAATCGGTTTTTTTACAATTCTCAATTTTTCCTTATAAATGGTTAGTAAAAAAACTCCCAGCATAAATGCTATTAAAGTTAAAAGCTTATCCCTAACATCCGAAACATTATTCTGTATTAGCTCTACCGAAAGAAAGACAACATTTCCTGTTTGTCCAGCTACAAGGGTATTCCCGCGAACAATAAAAGTGTAAGCATCTACATATCCAGCACAAAACGTCAAAAAAAGTGCTAACCTTTTAGACTGACGTGATATTTTTCTTATAGGTAATAACCTCATTTTCCCTCCCATTGTATTTTCTCTTAGAATATTGTACCATTTTCTTTCTAAAAAATCGTAGGCTACCATTTAGATTTTACTATTAGCATAAAAATAATAATAGACAACTATTTATCCAAAAATAGATAGAGGTAACATGTTTGTAAACAAAGCATACGAACCTTTAGTAAAATCATTTCCATGAAACTAGAATAGAGCCCCTCTTAGCAAAAATCATTATTTTAATTTATTTCTAATCACTCCTTGATATAAATAACTCTCACCAATAAAAGACTATGTCTTAAAAAAATGGTATAATAAAATCAGTACTTGGGCTTGATGGCTATGCTACTAATAACAATTAGGAGAGAAAATCAGGCACTTGTTAACAACAAGGATTATCCCCTTGAAACGAAAGGAATCTTAAAAATCTTATGATGAACATGCAAAACATGATGCGTCAAGCACAAAAACTTCAAAAACAAATGGAACAAAGCCAGGCCGAACTTGCTGCCATGCAATTTGTTGGCAAATCTGCTCAAGATCTTGTCCAAGCGACCTTAACTGGAGATAAGAAAGTTGTCAGCATTGATTTCAATCCAGCTGTCGTTGATCCAGAGGACCTTGAAACTCTTTCTGATATGACCGTTCAAGCCATCAACTCTGCTCTTGAACAAATCGATGAAACTACCAAGAAAAAACTGGGTGCTTTCGCTGGGAAATTGCCATTCTAAAAACAAGGAGCTAGAACAATACTTGTCGATAACAAAGGCTAAGAAAGGTGCAAAAATTATAAAAAACGCATAATAGCAGGTGTACAAAAAACACTCAATATTATGCGTTTTCTCATGAAAAAATTCTCTTTTCATACTCATTTAATACTCTTCAAAAATCAAATTCAAACTATATCAGCGTCGGCTTGTCGTACTCAAGTACTTCCTGCGCCTAGCTTTCTAGTTTGCTCTTTGATTTTTATTGAGTATAAAATCCAAAAGGGAATTTATCGTTTTACGGACATGTATATTACAGATTTCTATAGGTCGTATATAGACAGGATATCATCGCTTGGAAGTTGTCCTTTTTGACACCAATCAGTAATTTAGTTCTCAGGAGTTAATGGCAGTGCTTTTCGTACATAGTTTCATAACTACAGTATAGCATAGTATATCGCTTTATAGTTTTCACTATTGATGAACTGCTTGAGCTGCTGTGATAAGGGTTAAATTGTAAACATCTTCTGCACTACATCCACGTGAAAGGTCATTAACCGGCTTATTCAAACCTTGTAAAACAGGTCCCACAGCTGAGAAACCACCGAGACGTTCTGCAATCTTGTAACCGATATTTCCAGCTTCGATACTTGGGAAAATAAATACAGTTGCTTGTCCAGCCACTTTACTTCCTGGAGCTTTTAAAGCTGCCGTTTCAGGGTGGAAGGCAGCGTCAAATTGCAATTCCCCATCTATTTCAAGATCTGGGCGTAGTTCATGCGCACGTTGTGTAGCTGCTACTACCTTATCAACGTTCTCACCAAAACCAGAACCTTTACTTGAGTAACTTAACATAGCAATTTTTGGTTCTATACCAAACATTTTCGCAGTGATTGCTGAATTAATTGCAATTTCAGCCAAGGCATCTGCATCAGGATTGATATTGATAGCACAGTCACCAAATAGGTAACGTTCTGAACCACGAGTCATTAGGAAGGCACCTGAAGTACGAGTAACATTAGGACGAGTTTTTATGATTTGAAGGGCTGGACGAACTGTTGCAGCAGTTGAGTGAAGTGCACCTGAAACCATACCGTCAACCAAGCCCATATATACTAACATTACACCAAAGTAGTTAACGTCTTCACGTAAGAGTCTAGCAGCTTCTTCTTCTGTTATCTTACCATTTCGACGTTCAACGAGCGCAGCAACCATTTCTTCAAACTTAGCGTAGTGGTCAGGATCGATGACTTCATAACCCTCGTGAATCCCTTCAATTTCAAGGTAAATTTTAATTTTTTCTGGTTTACCAAGCAAGACTGGAATAACATCTGTTTCTTTTACCAAGCGTTTCGTAGCTTGAAGAATACGAGGTTCTTTTCCTTCAGGTAGAACGATGCGGACATTTTTACCAACTAGGTTGGCTCTTAGACTTTCAAAAACTTCCATGAGTTTTCTCCTTTAAAATAATAAATTATACTCTAATATTTTTTATTGAGTATTAGTTGATAACTGTTTAATAAGGTTACTGAAATCATCCGGCAAGGGACTTTCTAACTGCAAATCTTGCTCTAAAAATGGATGATAAAAGGATAGGTAATGGCAATGCAGAGCCTGACGTTGGATGCCGTCGTCCAGACTACCACCATACAAGTCATCTCCCAACAAAGGAAAACCAATATGAGAAAAATGGACTCGGATTTGGTGGGTTCGACCAGTATGCAAGCGAATATCGACCAAGTGAATATTTCCATAGGAAGCGACAATCTTATATGATGTATGGGCATACTTTCCACCTTTAGCTACTCTTCTAGTGATAATAGAGTCTTCATCACGCGCAATCGGAGCAATAATTTCCCCCTCTGACTCCAAATATCCATCTCCTTTAACGAGGGCAAAGTAGCGTTTTTCAATGGACTTCTTCTGCAACTGCTTGTCTAATCGTGCGTGGGCATAGCCGTGCTTGGCGAAGAGCATCAAGCCAGAAGTGTCCCTATCAAGTCTGGTCACAATGTGAACCTGCTGATTTTCATAATTTTGCTTGACATAGTAACCCTTAATAAAATTGGCAATGGTATTAGAGTGATTGACACTAGGAATAGAAGCCACTCCATAGGGTTTATTTAAGACTAGAAAATGGTCATCCTCATAGAGAATATCCAGTGGGCGCTCGATTGCTTCTAGAGTTTCAAAGCCTTCCTCAGCGGGAATGTCAATGGTAACGCGGTCTCCAAGATCCAATAGATAGGTTGCATTTTGTGGTTGGTCATTGACCAGAATAGCTCCACCACGAAATTTAATCTTGGCCAGCAATCCCTTAGAAACCTCGTGCTTTTTTAAGAAGGTCTTAACCTTGACATGTTCATCTGCGATAAATTCAAACCTCATTCGTCCACCTCGCCGATAAAGGCATCCTTAACGCGGTTCCAGAAACTGGTATGGCTAGGAGTCGCGACAAAGTGAATCTTATGATGATCAATTTGATACTCGATTCGCTCGATACTACGAAAAGAATAGACACTATTGTCAACCGAAATGGTGTGGTAATCATTTCTTGTTGGAATGAGTTCAATCTTATCCTTCTTAGGAACAATAATGGAAGAGCCCAGCGTTCGATAGACACGATTATTAAGGCTGGCAATTTCCGTTAATTGCAAAGCTTCAATGGTAGGATGTAAAACAGCACCACCAAGAGACTTGTTATAGGCAGTACTACCAGTCGGTGTCGAAACTGTTAGCCCGTCTCCACGAAAACGTTCAAAGGGAACACCATTGATGACAATATCTGCCACCATGGTTCGATCAGACCTGCGAATGCTGGCTTCGTTGAGGGCACGAAAAATCTTGACCTCTCCATTTCCAAGAAAAACCTTCACATTTAGAACAGGGTAAGAAACCCTTGCTCCGGTATCTAGCTGCAAATTGGTCATTAACTTATCCAACTCAAAATCACGATAATCGGTATAAAAGCCCAGATGTCCTGTATGAAGACCGATAAAGCGTACCTTATCAAGTTGGTCTTCGTACTTATGAAAGGCCGACAAGAGCATGCCATCTCCACCAATGGAAATGACAATGTCCGGACTGCTATCATTGAGTATAAACTGATTTCTCTTCAAACGATCTCGCAATTCATACAAAACCCTTTGACTCTGCGGTTTTCTATTGGCTATCAGATCAATTCGCTTACCTGTATTCTTCATCTGTATCGTCACTATTTCCTACACCGTCATTTAATTTTCTACTCAAAGGATCAAAAAGAGCCTGAGCTTCTTGGATATCATCTCGAATTTTACCCATTTCTTCATCCAACTGATGGGCGATTCTAGCTGTAATTTCCAGTCGCTTCTTAATCTCCTCTGGGAAATCCCCTTGGTACTTGTAGTTGAGAGAATGTTCTATCGTTGCCCAGAAATTCATGGCCAAGGTACGTATTTGAATTTCTGCCAAAATAGTTTTGGCTCCATTGATGGTGTCAACCATATATTCTACTACCACATGATAGGAACGGTAGCCTGATGCTTTTCTATGAGTAATGTAATCTCGCTCCTGTATGATTCGCATATCCTGACGCTTACGCAAAATCTCCACCACTTCTCGGACGTCATCTACAAACTGAACCATCACACGTAAGCCAGCAATATCCTGCAAATCGTGTTCCAAGGTCGCATAAGTAATGCCACGACGAGCCATTTTTTCCTTGATACTTTCAATTGGCTTGACTCGACCGGTCACAAACTCAATCGGAGAATGCTTATTTTGCTTACGATATTGCTTACGAATACCACGTAGTTTAATCTTTAACTCACCAACAGCTTGAATGTAAGGATCTAGAAATTCTTCCCATTCTAAGGTCATATATTCTCCCTTGTTCTCATATTATCCGTCAAAAATATCTTTGATTTTTTCTCCAGATTCATATACAATAAATACAATGCTTATTATACCATAAGTGAAAAAC